>NZ_JBEZBW010000017.1:0-101701 GCF_040647305.1 Saccharothrix sp. NPDC042600
GGGTGCCCGTCGGCGACCCGATGGAGGTCGCGCTGCACGCCCTGGCCGCCCGGCTCGGGGTGGACGGGCCACCGCCCGACGCCGTGCGCCGCCCGTTCGACCCGCGCCGCCGGCGCTCGTCCGCCGTGGACTCCGACGGCGTGCACGTGATGGGCGCGCCGGACGCGGTGCTGCCGTTGTGCCGCGACGACTTCGGCGCGCACGACGAGGTGGAGCGCCTGGGCCGGGAGGGGTTGCGGGTGCTCGCCGTCGCCCGGCGGCCCGACGGGGACACCGAGGAGGACCTGACCCTGCTGGGCGTGGTGGCCCTGCAGGACCCGCCCCGCACCGACGTGGCCGAGTCCGTCGCGGCCTGCCGCACCGCGGGCATCCGGCTCGCCATGGTCACCGGCGACCACCCCGCCACCGCCCGCGCCATCGCCGAGCAGGTCGGCCTGCTCGGCCCCGACCGGCTCGTGGTGACCGGCGCGGACCTGCCGGACGACGACGCCGCGCTGGGCGAGCTGCTCGACCGCGACGGCGTGGTGGTGGCCCGCGTGACGCCGGAGGACAAGCTGCGCATCGCCCGCGCCCTCCAGCACCGCGGCCACGTGGTGGCCATGACCGGGGACGGGGTCAACGACGGGCCCGCGCTGCGCGCCGCCGACATCGGGGTCGCGATGGGCGCCTCGGGCACCGACGTGGCGCGCGAGGCCGCGGACCTGGTGCTGCTGGACGACCACTTCGGCACCATCGTCGCCGCCGTGGAGCTGGGCCGGGCGACCTTCGCCAACATCCGCCGCTTCCTGACCTACCACCTCACCGACAACGTCGCCGAGCTGACGCCGTTCGTGCTGTGGGCGTTGTCGGGCGGCTCGTTCCCGCTCGCGCTGAGCGTGTTGCAGGTGCTGGCGCTGGACATCGGGACCGACCTGCTGCCCGCGCTCGCGCTGGGCGCGGAACCGCCCAACCCGCGCACCCTGCGCGGCCCGGCCCGCACCGGCGGTCTGCTCGACGGCTCGGTGCTGCGGCGGGCGTTCGGCGTGCTGGGACCGGCGGAGGCGGTGACGTCGATGGCGGCGTTCGCCGGGGTGCTGTGGCTGGGCGGCTGGGACCTGGACGACCCCGCGCTGCTCGCGACCGCGTCCGGGACGGCGTTCACCGCGATCGTGATCGGGCAGCTGGCCAACGCGTTCGCGTGCCGCAGCGCCACGAAGCCGGTGCGGACGTTGCGCGGCAACCGGTTGCTGCTCGGCGCGGTCGCCTTCGAGGTGGCGGTGCTGGCGGTGTTCCTGTTCGTGCCGCCGCTGCCGGGACTGCTGGGCGGCGGCCCGCCGAGCGCGTGGGGGTGGCTGTTCGCCGCCGCCGCGGCACCCGCGGTGCTGCTGGTGGACGCGCTCTACAAGAAGGTCACCGCACGAGCCGGCGCAACGCGAAACCGGTGACGGCGGCCATCGTCGCGGCCATCAGCACCCCGCCCGCCGCGCCGACGAGCACCACGGTCGCGGCGGGCTGGCCGGGCCGCCACAGGGGCGTGGTGAAGGCGGCGAAGACGGTCAGCGCCGCCGCCCACGCCAGCCCGTTGGCCCAGATCCAGCCCGCCGACCGGGGCACCCACCGCCGCAGCACCAGCCACTGCGCGCAGCCGATCGCCACCAGCGCCGGCGGTCCCGCCACGACCGCCACCGCGACGAGCAGCGGCAACGGCCACCGCGCGGCCCGTTCGCCGAGCGCGACCGCCGTCATGGCCACCGACCAGGTGAACCCGGCATCCAAAACGGTCGCCACCACCCACGCCCGCGCGTCGAACCCGCGCACCACCCGCCGCAGCACGTGCGCCTGCGCCGCGCCGAGCACCGCGCCCTCGACGCACCCGGCGAGCACCAGCGCCACCGGCGCCGTGCTGACCGCGCCGACCACGGCCGGCACCGCGAACCCGACGGCCTCACCGGCCGTGACCCACCAGAACCACCGCTTCACACCCACGACGATCGACCGGTCCGGGCCGCGGGGGCAGTAGCGAAGGTCCCGTCCCACCAGGGACCGCGCCCGCACGGCGAAGGGATCGCTGTCCGCCCGGATCAGACGCCCGCACGGCTGAGGGGGACCGCACCCGTCCCGGCGCGGTCCCCCTCAGCCGTGCGGCGTCACCGGGCCCGTTGGAGCACCAACCGCCGTTCCGCCGACCCGATCACCCTGCGGGTCGCCGCCACCGCGTCGGGGTTGACCGACACCGACGTGATGCCCATGCGCACCAGGTGCTCGGCGAAGTCCGGCCGGTTGGACGGGGCCTGGCCGCACAGCGACGACGTGATGCCGGCGTCGCGGCAGGCCGTGACGATCCGGCCGATGAAGTCCAGGACCGCCGGGTCGGACTCGTCGAACAGCTCCGCGCACACCTCCGAGTCGCGGTCCACGCCCAGCACCAGTTGCGTGAGGTCGTTGCTGCCGATGGACACGCCGTCGATGCCCATCCGCGCGTACTCCGGGATCCAGTACGCCACCGACGGGACCTCCGCCATGACCCACCGGTGCAGTCCGCGCTGCCGGCCCAGCGGGCTGCGGTCGATCTGCTCCAGGCACGCCTCCAGCTCCCACTTGGTGCGCACGAACGGGATCATCAACCCCAGGTTCGGCGTCTGCTCCCGCACCCGCGCCAACGCCTGCAACTCCAGCGCGAACAGCATCGGGTCCCGCACGTACCGGTAGCAGCCGCGGAAGCCGATCATCGGGTTGTGCTCGACCGGCTCGAACTCGCCGCCGCCGGACAGCTCGCGGAACTCGTTGGTGCGGAAGTCCGTGGTCCGGTAGACCACCGGCCGGTCGCCGAACGGCCGGGTGATCCGCAGCAGCGAGTCCGACAGGGCGTGCAGGAACTCCTCGCTGCCGTGCCGGGCCAGGAAACGGCGCGGGTGCTCGGCGTTGAGCGCCTCGGTGAGCATGAACTCCGCGCGCAGCAGCCCGACCCCGTCGACCGGCAGCGCGGCGACCTCCTCGGCGTGCTCGGGCATCGCCAGGTTGACGTACACGCGCGTGCCCAGCGCCTCGACGGCGGTCACCACCGGCGTCCGGTCCGCGGTCACCACCGGGGCGCTCACCGCGCCGGCGACGACGGTCCCGGCGCTGCCGTCCACGGTCACCTGTTGCCCGTCGCGCAGCACGGCGGTCGCGGAACCCGTGCCGACCACGCACGGCACGCCCAGTTCGCGCGCCACGATCGCGGCGTGGCAGGTGATGCCGCCGCCGTCGGTGACCACGGCCGCCGCGCGGCGCATGGCGGGCACCCAGTCCGGGTTGGTCATCCGCGCCACGAGGACCTCGCCGTCGCGCAGCTTCGAGCCCTCGGCGGGGGAGCCGAGCACGCGGACGCGGCCGGTGGCGGTGCCGGGGGACGCGCCGAGCCCGGAGACCAGCGGGCGGGCCCCGCCGGCGGGTTCGGGCAGGGTCGTGATGGGCCGCGACTGCACCAGCCAGCACTCGCCGCCGGTGATGGCCCACTCGATGTCCTGGGGCGTGCCGTAGTGCTGCTCGACGCGCACCCCGAGCCGGCCCAGCGCCTCCGCCTCGGCCGGGTCGAGCACCCGGCGCGCGGAGTCCTCCGGACCCAGCGGCACGCGCAGGTCCCGCCCGTCGGCGCCGCGCACGATCTTGTGCGTCTTGCGGCCCACACGAGTGTCCACAAGGGACACCTCGTCGCCGCCCTCGCGGCGCAGGGTGTAGGTGTCCGGCTCGACCGCGCCGCTGACCACCACCTCGCCCAGCCCGAACGCGGCCTCGACCACGACCGCGCCCCGGTCGCCGGTGGCGGGGTCGGCGGTGAACAGGACGCCGGACCGCTCGGAGTCCACCATCCGCTGCACCACGACGGCGATCGCGGGCTCCTCGGCCAACCCCTGCTCCGCCCGGTAGGCCAGCGACCGCGCCCCGAACAGCGACACCCAGCAGTCCACCAGCCGGCCCAGCACGTCGTCCTCGCCGGTGGTGTTGGTGAACGTGCTGTTCATGCCCGCGAACGACGCCCCGGCGGTGTCCTCGGACGTCGCCGACGACCGGATCGCCACCGACCCGCCCAGCTCCCGGTAGGCGGCCCGCACGTCGGCGGCCACCTCCGGGGCCACCCCGGCCGACCGCACCAGCTCCTGCAGGCGTTCCACGACGTCGTCGTCGGGCGAGACCAGAGCTTTGGCCAGCAGCTCGTCCAGCTCCGCGCGCACCGGCCGCACCGACGCCAGGTAGGCGTCGGCGGTCACCACGAACCCCGGCGGCACGGGCAGCCCGGCGGCGGTCAGCTCGCCGAGGTTGGCGCCCTTGCCGCCGGCCACGGCCGTGTCGCGCACGCGCAGCTCCGCGAAGTCCCGGACGTACCGGCTCATACCCTTTCCCACCCTTCGATGACGCCCTCGACGGCGCGCCGCGGGGTCGCGGGCAGCGGCGCGGTCTGGAACGGGGCCCAGCCCACGCGCAGCACGATCTGCGGGCACAGGGCGTCGTCCAGCACGGCCGACCGGACGCGGTCGCGGGTCGCGGCGACCTCCAGCGGCTGGCTGATCGGCGTGGTCGCCAGGCCCGCGACGGTGGCCTCCAGCAGCACGGCGCTGAGCGCCTCGCCCGCGCGCAGGACCGACAGCCGGTCGTCCGACGACGTGCCCAGCACCACCAGGGCCGCGCCGTCGTCCTCCCACTCCCCGGCGTGCTCGTCCACCAGCTCACCGCCGGGGAACTCGCGCAGCTGCACGTCGCCGTGCCGGGGCAGCCCGGCCGGCGCGTTCGCCGCGGGCACGCCCTCGTCGTCGGCGTGGGTGCCGCTCCACGCCGAGGTCTCCGACCGGTAGAACGGGTCGCCGTCCTGCACGGCGGCGGCCTGCGCGATGGCCGTGGTCAGGTCGAACCGCGCCCGCGAGCCGGTGACCTCGCGGAGGATCGCCCCCTCGGCCGTCGCCCGGTCCTCCAGCAGCAGCAGCACCGCGCGGGGCACGCCCCAGGACGAGAAGCGCCGCCGGTCGGTCCGCCGCCGCGGGATCGCCCCGGCCAGCGCGACCTCGTCCTCGGTCGGCTCGTGGGGCGTGAACTCGACCGCCGCCAGGTGGTGCGGCTCGGCCGGGTTGGGCAGGCGGTGCACGACCGCGCGCAGTCCCATCGCCGCCAGCGCCACCCGCAGGTGGTGCAGGGCCGCGCCGCAGCTGAGCAGCAGGTCGCGGCCCTCGGGGTCGGTGGCGGGCAGCCTGCGCGAGTCGTCGGCGTACAGGTGCACGCTCCGGTCGCCGATCCGCCACCGCCAGGGCTGGGTGTTGTGCACCGAAGGGGCACGGCACGCCAGCGCCAGGGCGGCCCGGACCGTGGCGTGGTCGGGACGGCCAGGCTCCATCGGGCTCACCTCCGCACTCGTGTCCATGCCTCGACAGTGACCCGGCGGCCGGCCCGGCGAGAGGGTCGGAGGTCCCCACCCGGCAGGGACCCGCTCCTCCGCCGCCGGGTCCCCGACGCCTCTGGGCGGTGCGCGGGCGCCGGGGCGACGGTGGGGGCGGGAGGTTGTCGTGACCGGACTGGTGATCGCGGGCGGTGGGATGAGCGGGCTGAGCCTGGCCGCCCACCTCGCGCCGCTGCCGGTGACCGTCGTGGACGACGGGCGCCGGGACGTGGCGGCGCTGTCGTGGGCGTCGTGGGCCGACCGGCCGGGGCTGCTCGACGCGGCCGTGTCCCGGCGGTTCGACCGGGTGCGCGTGCACGTCGGCGGGCGGACCCGGGTGCTGGGGCTCGGGCGGTACCGGTACCGGGTCGTGCGGGGCGCGGACCTGCTGCGCGTGGTGCGGGAGCGGGCGCCGGGGTGCTCGTTCGTCCGCGGGCGCGTGTCGGAGGTCGGCGACGGGCGGGTCGTCGTGGACGGTCGCGAGCTGGCCGCGCGCTGGGTGTTCGACAGCGTGCGCGAGCCGCCGCCGGCGCAGGCCCTGTTGTCCTTCCACGGGTGGCACGTGCGCTCGGAGCGGCCGGTGTTCGACGCCGGGGTGCCCACGCTGTTCGACTTCCGCACGGCGCAGCTCGGCGGCGCGAGCTTCGTCTACGTGCTGCCCGTCGACGCGCACCGGGCGCTGGTGGAGCACACCTCGTTCACGCGGTCCGCGGTGGACTCGGCGGACGCGGTGCGCGAGTACCTGGAGGACGTGCTGGGCGCGGGCGACTTCGTCGTGGAGCGCGCGGAACGGGCGGTCCTCCCGCTGTCGGCGCGGGAACCGGTGCGGCGGCGCGGGTCGGTGCTGGAGATCGGCACGCCCGGCGGCCTGGTGAAGGCCTCGACCGGCTACGCCTACCAGCGGGTGCAGCGGGACAGCGCCGCCATCGCGGCCTCCCTGCGCCGGCACGGGCACCCGTTCGACCTGCCCGTGCCGCCCGGCCGGTTCCGGCTCTACGACGCGGTGCTGCTCGACGTGGTCGGGCGGGAGCCGGCGCGGTTGGAGCAGGCGTTCGCGGCGTTGTTCCGGTACGGGACGGCGGAGCCGGCGTTGCGGTTCCTGGACGAGCGGACCTCGCCGGCCCAGGAGGCGCGGCTGTTCGCGGCGATGCCCGCCGGGGTGTACCTGGCGGCCCTGCGCCGTCGGGTCAGTGGGCGCCGTAGGGTCAGTGGGCCGCGGTGACGCGCGGGTCGCGTTGGGCCGGCACGTGCGGGACCGCCGGGTGGCGCACCACGAGCACCGGGCACGTCGCGTGGTGCAGGGCGGCGCGGGTGACCGGTCCGGGGTCGCCGGTGACCAGCAGGTCGGTGTCGGCGTAACGGGTGATCGCCTCGTGCGGGTGCATCCGGGCCAGCACGGACGTGTGCCGCACACCGCGCAACAACTGGTCGGCGTGCGCCACCGGCCACCGCGCGTCGTCCACGCGCACCGGCAGCGGCGGCACCGCGTGCAGCACGCGCAACGCGCAGCCCCGCAGCCGCGCCAGCTCCACCGCCTCGGCGAGCACCGGCGCGTCGTGCACGGTCCCGGTGACCAGCGCGGTCACCCGGTCGAACGTCGGGCGCGGGTCGCCGCGGACCACCACGACGTCGCACGCCGCGTGGTCCACCACCGCGAGCAGCGGTCGGCGCAACGCGAACGGCCCGGCGTGCCCGACCACCACCGCCCGGGCGCGGGCGGCGGCGACCAGCAGGTCCGGCGGGTCGCACGGGCAGGTCTCCAGCGGCGCGCCGAGCAGGCGGGCGAACCCGGTCGCCCACCCCACGGCGGCGGCGCCGGCCGGCGTGCGGTCGGCGGCCACCACCACGGGCGCGGTCATCGCGCCCCCAGGGCGCGCCGCAGCCGGTCGAACTCGTCCTCGTCGATCTCGCCCCGGGCCAGCCGCAGCTCCAGCGTGCGCACGGCGTCGTCGTCGCGCGTGGGGCGGCGCAACGCGACGACCGCGAACGCCACCACGGTGCCGACGACCGCCAGGGTCGCCAACGTCATGAACAACATCCCGGCCCACCCGGGTCCGTAACCGCCGTACCAGTGCATCACGGCCGGCTCCTCTCTGGTCCTGCCCGAGGTCAGTCGGACATGGCGAGCAGTTGGTGCTTCAACTTGTCCTGCAACAGGTCCACGGCCTCGGTGTAGGTCGCGGCGGCGGCCTTGGCGTTGACCGGGACGCCGTTCACGTCGAGCCGGCCGTGCGCGACGACCAGGTGCGGGCCGTCGAAGTCCAGGCGCGCGGTGGCGACCGGGACGTCGGCGGGCGCGTAGCGGGCCAGCGCCCCGACCTTGGCGCGGGCGTAGTCGCCGGCCGCCGAGGGGATGCCGTGGGCCAGTTCGGTGTGGATGTTCGCGATCTCGTGCATGGCCGAATCGTCGGTCGGCGGGCGAGCGGCCCCACAGTGGCCAAGGTCCCGACCGAACAGGGACCACCGGGACGACCAACGACTCTGTGCCCGGCCGCGGGCCGGCGGCAGCGTGGGGGTGGACACGAGGAGGTCGGTGGTCATGACGACGTATCCGGTCCGGGTGCGCGCTCGGCTCGACCCGGGGCTGAACCGGTGGCTGTGGCTGGTGAAGTGGTTCCTGGCCATCCCGCACTACGTCGTGCTGTCCCTGCTGTGGGCGGCCTTCGCGGTGCTCAGCGTGGTCGCGTTCGTGGCGATCCTGGCGACCGGCCGCTACCCGCGGTCGCTGTTCGGGTTCAACGTGGGCGTGCTGCGGTGGACGTGGCGCGTCGCCTACTACACGTTCGGCGCGCTGGGCACCGACCGGTACCCGCCGTTCAGCCTGGGCGAGGAGCCGGACTACCCGGCCACGCTGGACATCGCCTACCCCGATCACCTCTCGCGCGGCCTGGTGCTGGTGAAGTGGCTGCTGGTCGTGCCGCACCTGCTGGTCGTGGGCGTGTTCCTCGGCGGCGGCGGGTACCTGGCGACGCGCGGCGGCGAGTGGGCCTTCGGGCTGGTGGGGCTGTTCGTGCTGATCGCCGGGGTGGCGCTGCTGTTCACCGGCCGCTACCCGCGCGGGGTGTTCGACTTCGTGCTGGGCATGGACCGGTGGGCGTTGCGGGTCGCGGCCTACGCGGGCCTGATGACCGACGCCTACCCGCCGTTCCGCCTGGACACCGGCGGTGACGAGCCCGGCACGGCCACCCTCGACCCGCCGCCGCCCGCCGCCGCCCCCGCGCCCGCGCGCGGTTCGGCCGGCCGGGTCGTCGCCGCGGTGTTCGGGGTGCTGCTGCTCGTGGCCGGCACGGGGTTCGCGGCCACCGGCGCGGTCGCGCTGTGGGCGCACCAGACCGAGCGCGGCGCGGACGGGGTGCTCGCCACCCCCGCGCAACCGCTGCACAGCGACGGGTACGCGGTGGAGATGGGCGGGTTCGACCTGCACCGCACCGGCACGGGCTGGTTCCTCGGCGAGGACTGGCTCGGCGCGGTGGGGCTGCGCGCCGACCGGGACGCCTTCGTCGGCATCGGCCCGGCCGACGACGTCGCCCGCTACCTGTCCACTGTGGACCGCGACCGGGTGGTGGAGGTCGGCGAGCGGGTGGGCTACGAGCACGTGACCGGTGGCGCGCCGACGTCCGCGCCGACCGCCCAGCCGTTCTGGGTCGCCTCCGGCGTCGGGTCGCTGACCTGGGACGTGCGGCCCGGCCGCTGGACCGCCGTCGTGATGAACGCCGACGGCGCGCGGGTCGTGGACACCGCCGTCACCGCCACGGCCACCCTGCCCGCGCTCGGACCGGTGGCCTGGCTGCTGGTCGCCTCGGGCGCGCTGCTGCTGCTGTTGGGCGGTGTCCTGCTGTTCACCGCCGTCTTCCGCTTCGACCGGACCAGAGGAGAGCCTTCCCATGCGTGAGCCCGAGATCGAGACCGTGATGACCCGCGAGGTGGTCACCGTCCGCCCCGCCACGCCGTTCAAGGAGATCGTCGAGCGGCTGGCCGCCGGGTCGTTCAGCGCGGTGCCCGTGGTGGACGACGACGGCCGCCCGGTCGGCGTGGTCTCCGAGGCGGACCTGCTGGCCAAGGAGGAGTACCGCGGCGGGGTCGAGGAGCGGCCCGGTGTGCTGGCCGGGCGCGCCCCGCGGCGGCGGTGGCGGCAGGCGCACGGCGTGACCGCGCGGGACCTGATGACCGCGCCCGTGCGCACCACCACCCCGGCCACCCGGATCAGCGACGCGGCGCAACAGCTCGCCTCCGCCGGCGTGCGGCGGCTGTTCGTGGTGGACCGCGACGGGAAGCTGGTCGGCGTGCTGTCCCGCCGGGACCTGCTCAGCGTGTTCCTGCGCGGCGACGACGAGGTCGAGGCGACCGTCGTGCGGGACGTCCTGGGCCGCGCGCTGTGGCTGGACCCGTTGGCGGTGACCGTGGAGGTGACCGACGGCGTGGTGACCCTGCGCGGGCACATCGAGCGGCGCAGCGAGGCGGACATGGCGGTCCGGCTGACCCGCGCGCTGCCCGGCGTGGTCAGCGTGGACCCGCACCTGTCCTACGGCTGGGACGACACGGCGTCGGCGGCCCGCTACACCACGGGAGGGTGACCATGACCACGAGCAGGACCGTGACGGTCGGCGTCGACGGCTCGGAGTCCGCGCTGGACGCGGTGCGCTGGGCGGCGGAGGAGGTCCGGCTGCGCGGTGGCCGGCTGCGCCTGGTGCACGCCGAGTCGCCGCTGTTCGACGCGCCCGACCTGGAACGGCGGGTGCGCGCCGCGTTGCGCGAGGCGTCCTGGCGGGTGGTGCGCGAGGCGGCCGAGGTGGTCGATCCGTTGGTGGAGCTGGAAGTCCACGTCGAGGTCGGCGGACCGGCGCAGGTGCTGGCGGTGGAGTCCGCGCACGCCGCGCTGCTGGTGCTCGGCACGCGTGGCCTGGGCGGGTTCGGGGCGCTGGCGGTCGGGTCCACGGCCATCGCGGTGACGTCGCACGCGGCGTGCCCGGTGGTGGTCGTGCGCGGCGACAAGCCGACCCGTCCCGGCCCGGTGGTCGTCGGTGTGCACGGCGGTCCGCACAGCGTTCCGGTGCTGGCCAAGGCGTTCGCCGAGGCGTCGGCGCGCGGTGCGGGTGTGGTGGCGGTGCACGCGTGGCACCCGGTGGTCGGTGACGTGGTAGCGATGTCCGCGGGCATCGACCTGGCCGAGTACGACGCCCTGCACGGCGGCCGGCTGGCCCGGCTGGTTTCCCCGTGGCGGGCGAAGTACCGCGACGTCCCGGTCGAACTCGTCGTCGACCGCGGTTCGGCGTCGGCGGTGCTGCTGGGCCGGGCCGAGGACGCGGCGCTGGTGGTCGTGGGCGGCCGGGGCCGCAACTCGCTGACCGGCCTGTTGCTGGGCTCGACGTCCCACGCCCTGCTGCACCACGCGCCGTGCCCGGTGATGGTTGTGCACACCCCGGCGGAGGACACGTGACGCGCGTGCTGGTCGCCTACGCCACCGCCGAGGGCTCGACCCGGGGCGTGGCCAGGCGGGTCGGGACCGTCCTGGCGCGCCACGGGCACGACGTCGTGGTGCGCGAGGTCGCCGACGTGACCGGGCTCGACGGGTTCGACGCGGTCGTGCTCGGCAGCGCGGTGCACGACGAGGCGTGGCTGGCCGGGGCGACGGCGTTCGTCGCGGCCCACCGCGCCGAGCTGGCCCGGGTGCCGGTGTGGGCGTTCAGCGTCGGCATGCCCGACGCGCTGCCCGGCGTGTTCGCGCGGGCGGTGCGGGCGGAGGGGGCCGTCCTGCTGGACGACCTGCGCGCGCACGTCACCCCGTTGAGCCACCGGCTGTTCTCCGGCGTCACCCGGCCCCGGCAGTACCCGTGGCCGCGCCGGTTGCTGTTCCGCCTGGCCGGCGGCCGGTTCGGCGACCACCGCGACTGGCCGGCGATCGACCGCTGGGCGCACGAGATCCACCGCGCCCTCTCCACCGCACCGAGGAGCACCGCGTGAGCACGTCCCTGACCTTCCTCGGCGGCACCGGCACGGTGACCGGCAGCAAGTTCCTGTTCGACACCGGCCGCGCGGCCGTGCTCGTGGACTGCGGCCTGTTCCAGGGCCTGGCGCCGCTGCGCCGCCGCAACTGGCGCCCACCGGAGCTGGACCTCGACCGCCTCGACGCGGTCGTGCTGACCCACGCCCACCTGGACCACTGCGGCTACCTGCCGGTGCTGGCCCGCAACGGCTGGCGCGGCCCCGTCTACGCGACGGAGGGCACCGCCGAGCTGGCCGCGATCGTGCTCGCCGACAGCGCCCACCTGATGCAGGAGGACGCCCGCCAGGCCAACGAGGGCGGCTGGACCAGGCACCGCCCGGCGCTGCCGCTCTACGACACCGACGACGCCGCCGCGGCCCTGCGCCTGTTCCGCCCGGTGGACTTCGGCGCCACCGAGGCCGTCGCGCCCGGCGTGGCGCTGGAGTTCGGCCGCGCCGGGCACATCCTCGGCTCGGCGTGGGCGCACCTGGACCTCGGCGGGCGCACCGCGGTGGTCAGCGGCGACCTGGGGCGGCAGGAGCACCGCGTCCTGCGCCCGCCCCAGCCGCGCCCGGACTGCGACGCCCTGCTGGTGGAGTCCACCTACGGCGACCGGTCCCACGACGACGCCGAGGCGACCAGGCGGCTGGCCGACACCGTCAACCGCACCGTGCGGCGCGGCGGCAGCGTGCTGGTGCCCGCGTTCGCGGTGGACCGCACGGAGGTCGTGCTGGTGGAGCTGGCGAAGCTGGTGCGCTCCGGCGCGATCCCGGACCTGCCGGTGCTCGTGGACAGCCCGATGGCGCTGGCGTCGCTGCGCGTCTACCGCAAGGCGATCGCCAACCAGCGCCCCGAGATCCGCCCGGAGCTGTTGGACGCGTCCGACGACGTGTTCGACCCGGGCCACCTGTCCGAACTGCGCACCGCCGAGCAGTCGATGCGCGCCAACCGCCCGGAGACGCCGTCGATCGTCATCTCGGCGTCGGGCATGGCCACCGGCGGACGCGTGCTGCACCACCTGAAGTCGATGCTGCCCGACCCGAAGCACACCGTGCTGATCGTCGGCTACGCCGCCGCCGGCACCCGCTCCCGCCGCCTGGCCGACGGCGCCCGCGAGGTGAAGATCCACGGCCGTTACGTGCCGGTCCGCGCCGAGATCGAGGTGATCGACGCGTTCAGCGCCCACGCCGACGTTGGCGAGCTTGTCGCTTGGACGACGACGGGAACGCCGCCTTCCGCCACTTACGTCGTGCACGGCGAACCGGAGAGTTCCGAGGCTTTCGCGTCACGCCTGACCGCGGACCACGGGTGGAACGCCGTCGTGCCGCGCGACGGGGAACGCGTGCTGGTCTGACCCTGTGGTTCACGACGGCGGCGTAGGCGGCGTGCGTCCCTTGCGGGAGAGGCACTTCGTCTACGCCGCCTCGTGCCGTCACATCCGGGACCGGCGGGCGACGTCCCGCAGCGAGGCCGTGATGGTGATGCCGATCAGGCTGTTGAGCACGGCGGTGGCCACGCGGGCGCCGGGGTCGAGGTCCAGGCTGAGCGGTACGACGGCGGTGATCGCGGTCAGCAGCAGCACGCTCCACGTGAAGAAGTGCACCGGGTCCGGTGTCGTGGTCAGCAGCAGGTGCAGCAGGCCGGTGGCCGCGAACGCGCACCCGGCCGCGGCGATCGTGTAGGTGAGCGTGTCCGCCACATCGCCCTGCGGGGCGAGCACGGCGAGGTCGAGCAACCCGCGCGCCACCAGGGTGCCGACGACGGCGAGCAACCCGGACACCAACGCGGTGGCCGCCCCGCCGGCCCACAGGCGGCCCGCCGAGTACGGGCGCAGGACGTCGTCCTCGGGCGGCGCGGGGTGTTCGATCTCGAACCGCTTGGTGGGGTCGTGGCGGGGCCGGGTGTCGTTCCTCCGGTCGGTCATGGTGGTACCCCTCTCTCGGGTGGGCCTCGTGCCCGTCACCCGAGGGTCCCTCCGGCCGTTCCCGGCAGGCAGTGCCCAAAGACCCGTCGCGCCGGGGACAAAACGCCAGGTAGCCGCACATGTGCGGCTACCCGGGGACCGTCCGCCCCCGGCTACTCCGCGGGGGTGGCGCGACGCAGGCGCAGCCCGACACCGCCGGTCGCGAGGAGGACGGCTCCGGCGACGAGCAGCAGCCAACCACCGCCGACCGCGCCGTCGGTCCAGTCCCACACCGCCTCGGTCACGACGACCGTGGTCGCCACGACCCCCGCCACCAACAACACGATCGTGCGCGCCTGCACGTAACCCGCGAAGCACACCACGGCCAGCGCCGCGGTCAGGACGTAGGCCCAGACCGCGTCGTCGGACGAGCCAAGCGGTTGCTGCGCGCCGAAGAACGCGACCACCGCGCCGATCGCGAGCCCCAACCGCCGGTGACGGACCAAGCGACCCGCCGACACCAACAGCCACACCGCGCCCAACCCGAACAGGCACAGCCCCATCGCCGGCGGACCGGCGGACGGGTCTTCGCCGACGAACGCCATGACCGCGACCACGCTCAACGCCCCCGACACCAGCAAACCCGCACCGGTCGGGACCACCGCGTAACCCGCCACCGCGACCGGCAGCCCCACCGCGGCTCCGACGAGCACGACGTGGTCGTCCACCGCGACACCGCCGGCCAGCGCCGCCGTGATCGAGGCGAGCGCGAACAACACGCCCACGACCCGGTGCGCGACCGTGCCCGCGTCGAGCCGCAGGAGGGCGCGGGGCCCGCCCCCGACGAGCACCCCCGCCACCACCAACAACACCGTGGCCGCGAGCGGCAGCACCAGTCGGCCCACGCGCGGGAGGTCTTCCCACGCCGCACCGACCAGCAACACCGCGCCGCCCAGCAGAAGACCACCGCCCACGTACCCGGCGGCCTCCACCAGCCGCCCCGCCCGGGACGTCACCGCCGGCGCGCCGTCCAGGGCACCCCGCACGGCCCGCTCCTGCTCCGCCGAGATCACCCCGTCCCGGACCAGGCCGCGCAACGCGGCGGACTGCCGCTCGTCCACGGCTCCTCCTCAGGCTTCCGGTCCGTCCGCGGGCCGGTCGCCCTCCACCGTCTCCCGCCGCTGGACCTCGATCGTCCAGTCCCCGGCCAACGCCGCCACGGCCGCGACCGCGGTCACGACCGGCGCGGCGACGGCGGCGACGACGCCCGCGGTCACCGGGACCTCCATCACGGTGTGCCCCTTGGCGTCCTTGATGACCAGCCGCCGGACAGTGCCCTCGTGCAGGAGCTCCTTGACCTTCACCACGAGCGCCTCACCGCGCAACCGGTGCACCTTCTCCTCGACGTGCTGCGACATGACCAATCCTCCTGTTCGGCTGACATGATCAGTGTCCGACCGGACCGACAACCCCGACCGCAGCCGGAAGTCCCGCGACACCAGGGACTTTCGAGGGCTAGATGTCCCGGCGGCTCAGCAAGGCGGTCGCCGCTGCCGTCGCCGCCACCGCCAGGACCGCCGTCACCACCAGCGCCGGCGTGTACGACGACGGCGCGGCTCCGCGCAGCAGACCGTCCAGCGCACCGACCAAGCGGCTCGGCAGCCATCGGCCGAAGGTGCCGAGCGGTTCGAGCAGCGCGGCCGACAGGAGGACACCCAGGCTGGTGAGGGCCGTGCCCACGACGCCGCGCAGCACCGCCGCCGCCAGTGCGGTCAGGGCCACCGCGAACGCCAGGTACAGCGCCATGCACGCGACCCCCAGCACAGCGCGGCCCACGGGCGGTGCGCTCAGCAGGACCGCCGTTTCGTACCAGGCCGCCGCCGCGCCGAAAGCGAACGCCCCCACCCCGGCCGCCGCGTTCACCACGACCTTCGGCACCACCACACGCCACAGGGCCGCCACCCGCGTTCGCAGGAACACAGCGCTGTCGCGTTGCGCGTCGAACGCCAGCGCCGCGGCGGCGACCAGCACGAGCACCGGCAACCCCAGTTGCACCGCGTTCTTGACGTACCCGGCCATGCCGTCGGCGGCCGTCGCGGGCGGCAGGACGACCTCCACCCCGCCGAAGCGGCGGATGATCTCCGGCAGGTAGCGGACCGAGATCGGGCCCACCAGACCGAACAGCCCGTACACCGCGAGCAGCGCGACCAACCGGCGCGTCCGCACCAGGCGCAGCCACTCCAACCGCCACAGGCTCACCGGGTCAACTCCAGGAACACGTCCTCCAGGTCGGCGCCGCGGCGGTCCACCCGCAGGACGTGCGCGCCGACGTCGGCGAGGACCCGGACCAGGTCGGTCTCGGCGTCGGCGGGCGAGGAGGTCTCGACGACCAGCTCCTCGGCGCCGGTCCGCCGCACCGCGGCCACCCACGGGCGGGCGGCAAGCGCGGCCTCCACCGGTTCCAGCGGCGGCCGGCAGCGCACCACCCACGTGGGCGCGGCACGTCCCACCAACAAGTCGTCCAACGCGCCCTGGTGCAGCAGGCGGCCGTCAGCGAGCACGCCGACCCGGTCGCACACCTCCTGGACGTCCGCGAGCAGGTGCGTGGACAGCACCACGGTGGCCCGGCCGCCCATGCGCGCGATCAGTTCCAGCACCTCCCGCCGCCCGGCGGGGTCCAGCGCGGAGCACGGCTCGTCCAGCAGCAGCAGTTCCGGATCGCCCACGACCGTGGCCGCGATGCCGAGCCGTTGCAGCATGCCGCGCGAGTAGCCGCCGACGCGGCGGTGCGCGGCCCCGGTCAACCCCGCGTCCGCCAACACCTCGGCGACGCGCCGGCCGGGCACCTCCGGCGCGGTCAGGGCACGGGCCAGGCCGACCACTTCGGACCCGGTCAGCCACGGGTCGAACCCGGGCGTGTCGGGCAGCACCGCCACCCGCCGCCGGTCGCACGCGAGGTCCACCGCGCCACCGGTCGGCCGCCGGAGTCCGGCCAGGACGGCCAACAACGTGGTCTTGCCCGCCCCGTTGGGCCCGACGAGCCCGTAGACGCTGCCGCGCGGCACGACCAGGTCCACCCCGGCCAGCGCCTCGTGCCGCCCGTACCGCTTGCGCAGCCCGGCGGTCGTCACCGCGTTCACCGGTCCCGCCGCCCGGCGAACAGGTAGACGATCCCGCCCAGCGGGATGGACAGCAGGCACACCAGCGCCCACGCCCACTTCGGCAGCCCCCGCACGGGGTGGTGGGCGATGTCCCACCAGCACCAGCCCACCCACCCCAGCGCGAGCAGGACGACCGGCAGCAGCGCGGCGATCGGGATCTGTTCCACCACCCCATCGCAGCACCCGCCGGGTGACGCCGCCGGGGGCCGAAGTCCCGTCGCCACGGGGCCGCAAGACCCGACCGGGGGACGGCTTTCACCGAGCCCGACCGGCGGAACCACACGGAACGACGAGTCGCGAACCGGCGCGCGAGGCCAACCCTGGACCACGCCGCCGGGTGGGGCGGATGCTGGCGGGACCCCGTTGCGCGGGAGAGGCGCGGTGTTGGCAGGGAGCACCGCGCGCGTGGAAGGGGGCACCTCCGCACGTGGATGTCGCGCGTCCGACACACAGCACTCCGCGGCGCACCAGGAGTGCCCCCTTCCCGCCGCCCGCCGGCTGCGGACCGCTCCTGCCCGCGGCGCGCGGCCGCCACTCGTCTGCCGTGCGCGGCCGCCACTCGTCTGCCGTGCGCGGACCGCTTCCATCTGCCGGCCGCGGGCTGCGGTCGTCGCGCGCGGACCTATGCCGGAATGGCCGCTGCCCCGCGCGGTCGCCGTGCAGTACTGTCGCCGCCGGCCGAAGCCGTGGTGTCGCACCCGCTCTGGTCGGGAGCGGCCGTTCCGGTGCCGCCGGCGGAGGTCCTCGACGCAGTCCCTGCCCGACACGACCGTCTGACAGGATGGGTCGGCTATGCCGGACGACGACGCCGCCGACGAGCGGAGAGCCAGGCTGTGGACGTGGATCCGCGAGCTCGCCGACCGGGACGGGTCGGCGGTCGCCGTGCGGCACGTGTGCGCGGTCGCCGTGGCGGTGCTCGGGGCCGAGGACGTGGTGGTCTACCAGACCTCCACGGACGGGAACTGCGAACCCGTCGCGGTCACCGGGCCGCTGGCCGACCGGGTCAGCGAAGCGGAGATCACCTTCGGCGAGGGCCCGGCCCTGGAGGCGATGGTCGACGAGCGGCTGGTCGTGGCGGCCGACCTGGAGGCCCGCAAGTGGCAGGTGTGGTGGCCGGTGTTCGCGCCGTTCGCCGTGGCCGAGGGCGTCCGCGGGGTCACCGCGTTCCCCATCGTCATGGGCGCGGTCGTGATCGGGGGCCTGGAGGCCTACCACCGCTCGCCGGTCGCGCCGGACCGCGAGCGGCTGGTCGACGGCCTGCTGCTGGCGGACGCGGCGTTGCTGGTGCTGCTGCGCGGCGACTTCGAGGGCACCGGTGACGACCCGTTCAGCGACGGGCTGGAAGCGCGCTGGGCGACGGTCCACCAGGCCACCGGCGCGGTGTCGGTGCAGCTGGGCACCGACCTGGCGACGGCGTTCGTGCGGCTGCGGGCGCACGCCTACCGCACCGGGCGGCGGCTGGGCGACGTCGCCGCGGACGTGGTGGCGCGCAGGGTGACCTTCAGGCCGGAGTCGGGGCGGGAACCCGACGCCGAGGCGGAGCAGGGGTGATCGGGGTGTGGGAACAGCGGATGGTGCGCAGCCTCGTGGAGCTCGCGGACGTCCTGGTCGCCGGCGCGGACGTGATCGAGTTCCTCCAGGCGGTGACCGAGCACTGCGTCGCGGCGCTGGAGGCGGACGCGGCGGGCGTGCTGCTGGCCGACCACGGCGGCGCGCTGACCGTGCTCGCGGCCAGCGACGAGGGCGCGGCGCTGCACGGGCTGCTCGACGCCCGGGACGGACCGGCCCGCGAGTGCTACCAGCGCGGCGCGCCGGTGCGGTGGGACCTGACCGCGGCGAACTCGACGGGGTTCGCCGCGCTGGCCGGCGACGCGGGGTTCGGCGCGGCGCACGCGGCCCCCATGCGGCTGCGCGAGCTGACCGTGGGCGTGGTGACGGTGTTCCACCGCGCGGGGTCGCCCCACGGGCACACCGGCCGGTTCACGCAGTCCTTCGCCGACATGGCGAGCATCGGCATCCCGCACGTGCGGTCGCGAGAGCACCCGGAGCTGGTGGCCGAGCAGGTGCGCACGGTCGTGCGCGACCGCGTCGTCGTGGAGCAGGCCAAGGGCGTGCTCGCCGAGCGCCGCGGCATCGACGTGGTCGAGGCGTTCGCGGAGATGCGCGCGTGGGCCCGCCACCACCGGACCCAGGTGGTGGAGGTGGCGCGCGCGGTGCTGGAGAACGGCCCGGCGGTCGCCGACCTGGTCCACCGCCGCGACGGCTGACCCCCGGCCTCACACCCCCGGCGCCGCACCACCGGGCGTCACACCCCGGCGTCACACCACCGGCCGGAGGGTCGCGACGACCGACTTGTAGAGTTGAAGAAGTCTTCAACTCCTCGACCGTCGGAGGTCCGGCGTGCCCCTCCCGCTGCACGAGGCCAAGGCCGAGTTCTTCCGCATCCTCGGGCACCCCGTGCGGATCAGGGTGCTCGAACTCCTCCAGGACGGCCCGACCCCGGTGCGCGACCTGCTGGCCGACATCGGGATCGAGGCGTCGAGCCTCTCGGCGCAGCTCGCGGTGTTGCGCCGCTCGGGCATCGTGCAGGCCACCCGGGACGGCACGACCGTCGTGTACGCCCTGACCAGCGAGGACGTGGGCGAGCTGCTGCGGGTGGCGCGGAAGGTCCTGCGGGGCCTGCTGGCCGGGCAGAACGAGCTGCTGGCGATGCTGCGCGAGGAGGAGCGGCCGTGACGGCGTTCCTGCCGGCCCGGGCGGACTGGGTCGGCGCGACCCGCCGCGACCTGCTCGCCGGGGTGACGGTCGCGGTCGTGGCGCTGCCCCTGGCCCTCGGGTTCGGCGTCGCCTCCGGGTTGGGCGCGGCCTCGGGCCTGGTCACGGCCGTCGTGGCGGGGGCGCTGGCGGCGGTGTTCGGGGGTTCGAGCCTCCAGGTGTCCGGGCCGACGGGCGCGATGACGGTGGTGCTGGTGCCGATCGTGGCCCGGTACGGCGTGGACGGCGTGCTGACCGTCGGGCTGCTCGCGGGCGTCCTGCTGGTGCTGCTGGCGGTGGCCCGTGCGGGGCGTTACATGCGGTACGTGCCCGTGCCGGTCGTGGAGGGGTTCACGATCGGCATCGCGGCGGTGATCGCGTTGCAGCAAGTTCCCGCCGCGCTGGGGGTCCCCACGCCCGGCGAGGACCACGTCGTGCGGGCCGTCGGCGCGGCCTTCGCGGAGTTCGCCGCGGCGCCGCGGTGGGAGCCGGTGGCGCTGGCCGGCGGCGTGGCGCTGGTGGTGCTGGCGGGCGCGCGGTGGCGGCCGGGTGTGCCGTTCTCGCTGCCCGCGGTGGTCGTGGGCACGCTGGCCGCGCAGTGGTTGACCGTCGACCGCATCGGGGACCTGCCGGCGACGCTGCCCGCGCCGTCGCTCGCGTTCCTCGACCTCGGCGCGGTGTGGTCGCTGCTGCCCTCGGCGGTGGCGGTGGCCGCGCTGGCGGCGCTGGAGAGCCTGCTGTCCGCGGCGGTGGCCGACGGGATGAGCGTCAACCAGCGGCACGACCCGGATCGCGAGCTGTTCGGGCAGGGCCTGGCCAACCTGGTCGTGCCGCTGTTCGGCGGGGTGCCCGCCACGGCCGCCATCGCGCGCACCGCGGTCAACGTCCGCTCCGGCGCGACCTCGCGGCTGGCCGCGTCCACCCACGCGGTGGTGCTGCTGCTGATCGTCCTGGTCGCCGCGCCGTGGGTGGCCCGCGTGCCGCTGGCGGTGCTCGCCGGCGTCCTGCTCGCCACGGCGGTCCGGATGGTCGAGGTCGGCTCAGTGCGCGCGCTGGTGCGGTCGGGCCGCTCCGACGCGGCCGTGCTCGCGCTCACCGCCGTGGCGACGCTCGCCCTGGACCTCGTCACCGCGGTGATCGTCGGTCTGGTGCTGGCGGGGGTGTTCGCGCTGCGCGCGGTGTCGCGGACGGCGCGCCTGGAGGAGGTGCCGCTGGAACCGGGCGACCACCGGGAGGAGGAACGCGCGCTGCTCGCCCAGCACATCGTCGCCTACCGCCTGGACGGCCCGCTGCTGTTCGCCGCGGCCCACCGCTTCCTGCTGGAGTTGACCGAGGTCGCGCCGGTGTCGGTGGTGATCCTGCGGATGTCGAGGGTGTCGGCGATCGACGCCACCGGCGTGCACGTGCTGCGCGACGCCGTGCGGCGCCTGGAGCATCGGGGCATCACGGTCCTGGTGTCCGGGGTGCGCGCGGAACACCGGCGGGCGCTGGGCGCGCTGGACGTGCGCGCGTTCGACCACACCCCGGACGCCATCGAGCACGCCCGCGCCCTGCTGGCCGAGCGCGACATCCTGCCCTGACAACAGGCGTCACGGCCGGCGCTCGCGCGCCGCCGCCGTCCGCGCGAACAGCACCAGCTGCACCACCAACGCGATCGACACGACCACGATGATCGACGTGAGCGCCGCCTTCGTGATGAACGCCCAGTCGGTCGGGCCGTCGGCGAAGGCGAACGGGAACACCGCGCGCAGGTGCGTCACGGCGGCCAGGCCCAAGGCGGTCGTCACGACGTCGACCGCCCGCATCAGGAGCGGACGCGGGCGCAGCACGCACCCCAGGTTCAGCACCAGCCCGATCGCGAGGACCACGTCGATCGTGACGACCACCTCCCGGGCGGCTGCCGTCACCACCGGGACCGCGCGCCACCCCGGCCACACGTTGAGCAGGTAGAGCGCCACGACGCCGCCCGCGACGGACAACAGGTACCCGAGCCGTCGCGACGACGTGCGTTCGGCTGACGTGGTCATGACGGCCTCCCGGGGTTCACGCCGCCAGCCCGTGGGCGGCGAAGCGGGCGCGGGTCGCGTCGACCAGCGCCGGGGTCGGTGTGGGGGTGTCGGCGAGGGGGAACGGGATGCCCAGGGCGGCGTACTTCGGTGCGCCGAGCTTGTGGAACGGCAGCACGTCCACGCGTTCGACGCACCCGAGCCCGGCGGCGAAGGACGCCACCCCCTCGACGTTGGCCGGGTCGTCGGTCAGGCCGGGCACCAGCACGAACCTCAGCCACACGGGCTTGCCCAGCTCGGCCAGCCGCACGGCGAAGTCCAGCGTCGGGGCCACGTCCACGCCGGTGAGCCGGCGGTGCAGCGCGCGGTCCCAGGACTTGATGTCCAGCAGCACCAGGTCGGTGTCGGCGAGCAGCGCGTCGGAGGCCCGCGCGCCCAGGTGGCCGGAGGTGTCCAGCGCGGTGTGCAGGCCCAGCCGCTTGACCTCGTGCAGCAGGTCGCCCACGAAGTGCTCCTGCAACAGGGGTTCCCCGCCGCTCACGGTCACGCCGCCGCCGGCCACCTGGATGAACCGCCGGTAGGGCTCGATCTCCGCGACCACGTCGGCGACCTCCACGCGCTTGCCGCGGCGCTCGTGCCACGACTCGGGGTTGTGGCAGTACAGGCAGCGCAGCGGGCACCCGGCCGTGAAGACCACGAACCGGGTGCCGGGGCCGTCCACCGCCGTGGCGATGTCCCAGGACAGGACCGACCCGGTGGTCACAGCGACCCGTGGAAGGTCCGGTTGAGCACGTCCAGTTGCTGCTCCCGGGTCAGCCGCACGAAGTTCACCGCGTAGCCGGACACGCGGATCGTGAGCTGCGGGTGGTTCTCGGGGTGGGCCATCGCGTTAAGCAGGGTCTCCCGGTCGAGCACGTTGGCGTTGAGGTGGAAGCCGCCCGCGTCGGTGTAGGCGTCCAGCACGCCGACGAGGTTGTCCACCCGCTCCTCGGGCGAGCGGCCCAGCCCGTCGGGCGCGATGCTCGCGGTCAGCGAGATGCCGTCCAGGGCGTCGTCGTAGGGCAGCTTCGCCACCGACAGCGCGGCGGCCACCAGGCCGTGCCGGTCGCGGCCGTTCATCGGGTTCGCGCCGGGCGCGAACGGCTCCCCGGCGCGGCGGCCGTCCGGGGTGTTGCCGGTGTGCCGGCCGTAGACGATGTTGGAGGTGATGGTCAGCACCGACTGGGTGTGCCGGGCGCCGCGGTGGGCGGGGTAGCGGCGCACCAGCGCCATGAAGTCCTCGACCAGGCCCACGGCGATCGTCGGCGCGGTCGTCGTTGTTGCCGTAGCGCGGGAAGTCGCCCTCGACCACGTAGTCCACCGCCAGGCCCGACTCGTCGCGCACCACCCGGACCCGGGCGTGCCGGATCGCCGAGAGGCTGTCGGCGACGACCGACAGACCCGCGATGCCGCAGCCCAGCAGCCGTTCCACCGGGTGGTCGTGCAACGCCATCTCGATGCGTTCGTAGGCGTACTTGTCGTGCATGTGGTGGATGACGTTCAACGCGTCCACGTACGTGCGCGCCAACCAGTCCAGCATCCGGTCGAACGCCGCACGGACCTCCCGGTAGTCCAGGTACTCGCCGGTCACCGGCGGGTGCGCGGGCCCGACCTGCTCGCCGGTCACCTCGTCCCGGCCGCCGTTGATCGCGTACAGCAGCGCCTTCGCGAGGTTGACCCGGGCGCCGAAGTGCTGCACCTGCTTGCCGACCCGCATCGCCGACACGCAGCACGCGATGGCCGCGTCGTCGCCGAAGCGCGGCCGGACCAGCTCGTCGTTCTCGTACTGGATCGAGCTGGTGTCCACCGACACCCCCGCGCAGAACCGCTTGAACCCGGCGGGCAGGCGCGGCGACCACAGCACGGTGAGGTTCGGTTCCGGTGCGGAGCCGAGGGTGTAGAGGGTGTTCAGGAACCGGAAGCTGGTTCGGGTGACCAGCGGTCGGCCGTCCTCGCCGATGCCGCCGATGCTCTCGGTGACCCATGTGGGGTCGCCGGAGAACAGCTCGTCGTAGGCGGGGGTGCGCAGGAACCGCACGATCCGCAACTTGACGACCAGGTCGTCCACCAGTTCCTGCGCCCGCTCCTCGGTCAGGACACCGGCGTCGAGGTCGCGCTGGAGGTAGACGTCCAGGAAGGTCGAGGTGCGGCCCAGCGACATGGCGGCGCCGTTCTGCTCCTTCACCGCCGCCAGGTACGCGTAGTACAGCCACTGCACCGCTTCACGGGCGGTGCGGGCCGGCACGGAGATGTCGTCGCCGTAACCCGCGGCCATCTCCTGCAGCTCCTGCAACGCGCGGACCTGCTCCGCCAGCTCCTCCCGGTCGCGGATCACGGCCTCGGTGGACCGCGCGTCGTCCAGCGCCGCGCGCTCCGCCCGCTTGACCTCGACGAGCCGCGCCACCCCGTACAGCGGGACCCGGCGGTAGTCGCCGATGATCCGCCCGCGCCCGTAGGCGTCGGGCAGGCCGGTGATGACGCCGGCGCGGCGGGCGCGCAGGATCTCGGGGGTGTAGGCGTCGAACACGCCGTCGTTGTGGGTCTTGCGGTACTTGGTGAACACCTCCCGCACGGCCGGGTCCAGCTCGTGGCCGTAGGCCTGGAGGCTCGTCTCCACCATCCGCAGGCCGCCGTTGGGCATGATCGCCCGCTTGAGCGGCGCGTCGGTCTGCAACCCGACGATGATCTCGTTGGCGCGGTCGAGGTACCCGGGGCGGTGGGAGGTGATCGTGGACGGCGTGTGCGCGTCCACGTCGAGCACGCCACGCCGGCGTTCCTCGGCGAACAACCCCGACAGGTCGCGCCACAACGCGCTGGTGCGGGCGGTGGGGCCGCTGAGGAACCCCGCGTCCCCCTCGTACGGGGTGTAGTTGTCCTGGATGAACCCGCGCACGTCGATGCGCTCCCGCCACCGCGTGCCGCGGAAGCCCTGCCACGCCTCGACGCGCTCTTCGACGGCGGTCACCGGGTCAGCACCACCTTCAACGCGCCCGTGTCACCCGCGCGGGCGAACACGTCGTACGCGGTGTCCATCTCGGACAACGGGAAGTGGTGGGTGGCGAAGCGGCTCGCGTCCAGGCGGCCGGTGGTCAGCATGCGCAGCAGGTCGGGCGTGGAGACGGTGTCCACCAGGCCGGTGGTGATGGTGATGTTGCGGATCCACAGGTCTTCCAGGTGCAGCGTGGCGGGCCGGCCGTGCACGCCGACGTTGGCCACCCGGCCGCCCGGCCGCACCAGCCGCGCGCACAGCTCGAAGGTCTCCGGCACGCCCACGGCCTCGATCGCCACGTCCGCGCCCAGCCCGCCGGTCAGCTCCGCGACCACGCCGAGGGGGTCGTCGGTCGCGTTCACCACGACGTCCGCGCCGAACTGCTTGGCCGCCTCCAGCCGCGAGCCGGCCAGGTCCACGGCGACGATCCGGCCGGGGCTGTAGAGCTTCGCGGTCTCGATCGCGGCGAGGCCGATGGGCCCCGCGCCGACCACGACGACGGTCTGGCCCGGCTCGACGCGGCCGTTGCGCACGCCCACCTCGTACGCGGTGGGCAGGATGTCGGACAGCATCACCGCGTCGGCGTCGGCCACGCCGTCGGGCAGCCGGTGCGTGGACAGGTCGGCGAACGGCACCCGCACGTACTCGGCGTGCGTGCCGTCCACCAGGTGCCCCAGCACCCACCCGCCGCCGCCCCGGCACTGCCCGTAGGACCCGGTCCGGCAGTACGCGCAGCGCCCGCAGCCGCTGATGCACGACACCAGCACCCGGTCGCCCGGCGCGATCCCGGTGACGGCCGCGCCGACCTGCTCCACGACCCCGACCGCCTCGTGCCCGAGCACCCGGCCCGGCGCCACCTCGGGCACGTCGCCCTTGAGGATGTGCAGGTCCGTGCCGCAGATCGTGGCCGCCGTGACCCGCACGACCGCGTCGGTGGGCTCGACCAGCACCGCGTCCGGCACGTCCTCCCACGACCGCTGCCCGGGACCGTGGAACACCATCGCCTTCATCGCGAACCTCCTCGCAGTGGTTTCCACCCCACCCTTGCCGGCGGCGGCCGGCGGGAGCAGAGACCGAGGACCCCGCGGCGCGGCACGAAGGTCCCGGTCGCGGCCGGCCTTTCGCCACTGCCCGCGCCGACCGGCCGGGACGAGGGTGGAACCGGAGGAAAGGGGTGCCCCATGGCACGAGCGCTGGTCGTCTACGAGTCGATGTTCGGCAACACCCGGACCATCGCCGAAGCGGTCGCACGGGGCCTGGTCGGGTTCGACGTCGAGGTGGTCGAGGTGTCGCGGGCGCCCGACACGCTGCCCGACGACGTCGAGCTGCTGGTGGTCGGCGCGCCCACGCACGCGTTCGGCCTGAGCCGGACCGGCACGCGCGCGTCCGCCGCCGAGCAGACCACCGGTCCGCTGGTGTCGCCGGGGCGCGGCGTCCGCGAATGGCTGGACGTGTTGTCGCACAACGTCAACCGCACGGTCGCGGGTGTGTTCGACACCCGGGTGAAGGTCGGCATCCTGCCCGGGTCGGCGGCCAAGGTCATCGCGAAACGCCTGCGCAGGCTGGGTTTCCCGCTCGTCACGCCGCCCAGGACGTTCTGGGTCACCGGCACCACCGGCCCGTTGCGCGAGCGGCAGGGGGACGAGGCGGTCGAGTGGGCGCGCGGCATCACCGCGGGGAGCAGGCGGTGAACCTCGCCGTCGAGGTCGTCGGGCTGCGCAAGGCGTTCGGCCGGACCGTGGCGCTCGACGGGCTCGACCTGACCGTGCGGCAGGGCGAGGTCCACGGCCTGCTCGGCCCCAACGGCGCGGGCAAGACGACCGCGTTGCGCGTCCTGCTCGGCCTGCTGCGCGCCGACGCGGGCCGGCTCACGCTGCTCGGCGGCGACCCGTGGCGCGACGCCGTCGCCCTGCACCGCCGGCTGGCCTACGTGCCCGGCGACGTGACGCTGTGGCCGACCCTGACCGGCGGGGAGATCATCGACCTGCTCGGCCGGTTGCGCGGCGGCCTGGACCGGGCCCGCCGGGACGCCCTGGTCGAGCGGTTCCACCTCGACCCGACCCGCAAGGCCCGCTCGTACTCCTCGGGCAACCGGCAGAAGGTCGCGCTGGTCGCGGCGCTGGCCTCGGACGCCGAACTGCTCGTCCTCGACGAACCCACCACGGGCCTGGACCCCTTGATGCAGGCGGTGTTCGAGGACTGCGTCGCCGAACTGCGCCACGACGGCCGGACCGTGCTGCTGAGCAGCCACGTGCTGGCCGAGGTGGAGAAGCTGTGCGACCGGGTGAGCATCATCCGGCAGGGCCGGGCGGTGGAGAGCGGGTCGCTGGCGGACCTGCGCCACCTGACCCGCACGTCGGTCGACGCCGACCTCGTGGCCCCGCCCAACGGCTTGGCCGCGCTGCCCTCGGTGCACCACCTGCGGGTGGACGGCACGCGCGTGCACTGCCAGGTGGACACCGACGACTTGGACGCCGTGCTGCGGCAGTTGACCCACGTCGGCGTGCGCAACCTGGTCTGCCGGCCGCCCACGTTGGAAGAGTTGTTCCTGCGGCACTACGAGGGAGCCGAGCGATGACCCCGTTGGCCGGCACCGGGCGGTTGGTGCGGTTGGCGCTGCGCCGCGACCGGGTCCTGCTGCCGGTGTGGATCCTCGGGCTCGTGGTGCTGGCGGTGACGTCCGCGGCGGCCACGGGAGGGTTGTTCGCCGACACCGAGTCGCTCGTGCGGGCCGCGGAGAGCATGAACGCCTCGCCTGCGATGGTCGCCGTTTACGGACGCGTCCACGACACCGCGTCCCTGGGCGCGGTCGCGATGCTCAAGGCGTTGGGCAGTGGTGCGGCGCTGGTCGCGGTGTTCGCGATCACGTTGGTGGTGCGGCACAGCCGTGGGGACGAGGAGTCCGGGCGGGGTGAACTGGTCGGCTCCACCGTGGTGGGCCGCCTCGCGCCGCTGACCGCCGCGCTCGCCGTCGCCGGGGGAGCGGTGGTCGTGCTCGGGCTGGTGACCGCGCTCGGTGTGGCCGCGTCCGGGTTGCCGGTGGCCGGGTCCTTCGCGTTCGGGCTGGCCTGGGTGTGCATCGGCACGGCCTTCGCCGCCACGGCCGCCGTGACCGCCCAGGTGGCGCGTGGCGCGCGGGCGGCGACCGGGCTCGCGCTCGCCGCGCTGGGCGTGGCCTATCTCGTCCGGGCGGTGGGGGACGCCGTCGGCCCGGCGTGGTTGTCGTGGCTGTCGCCGTTCCACTGGGGGCACCAGGTGCGGCCGTTCGCCGGTGACCGCTGGTGGGTGGCCGTGGTCGCCCTCGGCTGCGCCGCCGCGCTGACGGTGGCGGCCTTCCGGCTCGCCGCGCGCCGCGACCTCGGCGCGGGCGTCCTGGCCGAACGCCACGGTCCGGCGCATGCCCGCTTCCACGGCCCGCTGGGGCTGGCGTGGCGGTTGCAGCGCGGCGCCCTCGCCGCCTGGGCCGTCGGGTTCACCCTCTACGGGCTGCTGGTCGGCAGCGTCGCGTCGAGCCTGGGGGACATGCTCGACACCCCGGCCGCGCGGGAGGTGTTCACCAGGCTCGGCGGCGAGAAGGGCCTGTCCGACGCCGTGCTGACCGCCATGTTCGGCTTCCTGGGCGTGCTGGCCGCCGCCTACGGGATCCAAGCCGCGAAGCACCTCGACACCGAGGAGACCTCCGGCCGCCTGCACGCCCTGCTGGCCGTCCCGCTGGGCCGGACCCGGTGGGCGGCCGGTCACCTGGCCATCGCCTTCGGCGGCACCGCCGCCCTGCTGCTGTGCGCCGGCACGGCCACCGGCGCGATCCGGGCCGCGCAGACCGGCGACCGGTCCGTGTTCGGCGACGTGCTCACGGGCGCGCTGGTCCAGGTCCCGGCCGCGTGGGTGCTGACCGGCTTGGTCGTCCTGGTCCACGGCCTGGCGCCCCGCGCCACCGCCGTCACGTGGGCGCTGTTCGCGGCCCTGCTCCTGCTCGGCGAACTGGGCCCGCTGCTGGACCTGGACCACCGCCTGCTGGACCTCTCTCCGTTCACCCACGTCCCGGAACCACCCGTCACCGCCACCCCGCTGCTGTGGCTGACGACCGTCGCGGCCCTCCTCACCGCCGCCGGCCTCGCGGCCCTGCGCGGACGCGACATCCGCTGAGCCGCCTCAATCCCGGGTGCCGTTGCGCAGCAACAGGTCCTCGACCGCGCGTCGGGGTGTCGGCGGGACGGGGGAGCCGAAGCCGATGCGCAGCATGGTCTGCGGCAGGACCGCTCCGCCCAGCGACCGCCGGACCTCGTCGCGCACCGGACGCACCTCGATCGCCTGGGACAGGAACGACACCGACAACCCGAGCGTGGTCGCGGTGAGCAGGACCCGTTGCAGCGCCTTCCCGGCCCGCAGTTCGCCCACCGGGCCGTCGTAGAAGGAGCACAGCACCGCCACGAGCGGGTCGTGCTCGTACTCCTGGCCGGGTGCGCGTTCGGCGGCTTGGAAGTCCCGCATGGCCCAGTCGTCCCGGGGCGCGGGTTTCAGGCCCGCCGACGCCGGGGGCACGCCGTCGGGCGACACCCGTTCGCCGGTCCACGCCGCCAACTCCCGGCGCACGCCCTCGTCGGCGGTCTGGACGGCGTGCGCGCGGGCGGCGAGTCGCTGGAACCTCGCGCGCTCCTCGGCGTCGAGGACGAAGTGCAGCCACGAACGCTCGCGTTCGGCGGCGCGGACCAGTGCCGTGCGATGGGGGACGGGGACCGCCCGGTCGCGGAACGGGGCGCGGTTGGACCGCCGCACCGGCACGGCCTCCCACAACGCCCGGGTCTCCTCGTCGAACGGGGTGCTCCAGCCCCGGCGCACGACGGCCAGCGCTCCGGGCGCGTCGGCCCCCGGCGCCAGCGAGACGATGGGCTCGACCCCGTGCCGGCGCAGCCCGAGCCGGAGGTTGAACAGCGCCGCGCCGCAGGACAGCCGCAGTTCGCGGTCCTCGGGGTCGGTCGCGGGCAGCCGGCGGTCCGGGTCGGGGTGCAACTCGATGCGGTCGGGCGCGAGCCGGAACAGCCACGGCTGCGTGTTGTGCAGCGACGGCGCCAGCGAGGCGGTGCGCAACACGTCCGCCACCTCTTCCCCCGTCAACCCCAACGCGCCCGTCACCTTCCGCACCGCAGCCACGCCCGTTCCTCCCCGGTCAACGCGATGCGTCCACGGTGCGCCCGCCCGCGACGGTGATCACACGGCCGAAGGTCCCTTCTCGACAGGGTCTTCGGACTTCGCGGCCTCCGGTGCGAGGCCGGTCCCCTGGCCGGACCGGAGGACTCGTCCCACGAACTGCCCGGCGGCCCGCGGCTGGACGAGCTGGACGAGATCCGGGAGCGGCCGGCGGCGGCACGCGGGGCGGGGCGTCCTCGCGCCCGCGCTGGTCCACGCGGCGACCGACCCCGGTGGCCTGGCCGTGTCCTGGTGGGTGCTGACCGCCGGGTGAGTCCCCGGTGCTCATCGGCGTCGGCCGGCGAGCAGCACCGCCGCCCCGGCCGCGGCCACGACCGGTTGCAGCGGGCTGAACGTGCGGATCACCGCGACCTGCACCGCGATCCACCCGATCAGGCAGCCGCCCGCGAACACCGCTACGGTCCGAGGTCCCGTGCGCACGGGGTCCGGCGACCCACGGTCGCGGTCAGCCGGTGGCCGGTGACCGGGTGACCGTCGTGCCCGCCTCGCCGGCCACGACCGCGCCCGCGTCGGTCAACGCGCCGATGGCCGCCGGGAACCCGGTCGCCGCCACGAACCGGCGGCACGCCTCCACCTTCGGCCCCATCGACCCGGCGGGGAAGCGCAGGTCCCGGAGTTCCCCGACGTCGAGGTGGCGCAGCGGCCGCGCGTCGGGGGTGCCGAAGTCGCGCATCACGTGCGGCACGTCGGTGAGCAGCACCAGCCGGTCGGCCGCCAGCCCGATGGCCAGCGCCGCCGCCGTGAGGTCCTTGTCCACCACGGCCTCCGCGCCGCGCAGCCGCCCGTCGCCGGCGCGCGCGACCGGCACCCCGCCGCCCCCGCCGCACACCACGACGACCCCCTCGGCCACCAGCCGCGCGATCGGCTCCCGCTCGGTCAGCCGCAGCGGCTCGGGGGAGGCCACGACGCGACGCCAGTGCGGGCCGTCGGCCGCGACCGCCCAGCCGTGCCGGCGCGCGAGGTCCTCGGCCCGCGCCCGGTCGTAGACGGGCCCGATGGGCTTGGTGGGCGTGCCGAACGCCGGGTCCCCGGGATCGACCTCGGTCTGGGTCACGACGCACAGCACCGGCCGGCGCACGCCCTCGTTGCGCAGCGCCTGCGCCAGCCAGTAGCCGATCATGCCCTGGGTCTGGGCGCCCAGCACGTCCAGCGGGTACGGGTGGGTCAGCGACTCGTCGCGCTGGCTCTCCAGCGCGAGCAGCCCGATCTGGGGGCCGTTGCCGTGGCAGACCACCAGCTCGTGGTGCTCGGCGAGCGGCGCGAGGGCCCGCGCCGCCGCCTCGACGTGGTGGAGCTGGACCTCGGCGTCCGGCCGCTCGCCGCGCGCCAGCAGGGCGTTGCCGCCCAGGGCGACCACGATGCGCATGTCAGGCCGCCAGCGCGGCGACCAGCACCGCTTTGATGGTGTGCAGCCGGTTCTCGGCCTGGTCGAACACGATCGAGCGGTCGGAGGTGAACACCGCGTCGGTGACCTCCGCGCCGTCCAGCCCGAAACCCTCGTGCACCTGCCGGCCGACGGTGGTGCTCCGGTCGTGCACGGCGGGCAGGCAGTGCAGGAACTTCGCGGCGGGGTTGCCGGTGGCCGCCATCAACCGCTCGGTGACGCGGTAGGGCAGCAGCAGCGGCACGCGGGTGTTCCACTCCTGCGGCGAGTCGCCCATGCTCACCCACACGTCCGTGTAGACGAAGTCGACGCCGGCCACGCCCCGCTCCGGGTCGTCGGTGACCAGCACCCGCGCCCCGCTGGTCTCGGCCAGCCCGCGCGCGGCGGCCACGACGTCGTCGGGCGGCCACAGCTCGCGGGGCGCGGCGACGCGCACGTCCATCCCCAGCAGCGCCCCGGTGATAAGCAGGGAGCGGGCGACGTTGTTGTGGCCGTCGCCGACGAAGCAGAACGAGATCTCCTCGACCGGGCCCGGGTGGTGCTCGGTCATGGTCAGGACGTCGGCGAGCGCCTGGGTGGGGTGCCAGGAGTCGGTCAGCCCGTTCCACACCGGCACGCCCGCGTGGTCGGCGAGCAGCTCGACGGTGTCCTGGGCGAAGCCGCGGAACTCGATGCCGTCGAACATCCGGCCGAGCACCTTCGCGGTGTCCGGGACGGACTCGTCGCGGCCCATGTGCGAGCCGGTCGGGTCGAGGTAGGTGACGTGGGCGCCCTGGTCGTGCGCGGCGACCTCGAACGCGCACCGGGTGCGGGTCGAGCTCTTCTCGAAGACCAGGGCGATGTTCTTGCCGGTCAACGCGGGGATCTCGACGCCGTCGGCCTTCGCCCGCTTGAGCTTGGCGGCGGCGTCCACCAGGGCGAGGAAGGCGGTCTTGTCGAGGTCCAGTTCCTTGAGCAGTGATCCGGGGTGGCGCATGGGATGTCGTTCCTCTCAGATGCCGTCGCGCTGGACGGGGCAGGTCATGCACCGGGCGCCGCCCCGGCCGCGGCCGAGTTCGCTGCCCGGGATGGCGACGACCTCGATGCCGTGGTCGCGCAGCATGGTGTTGGTGACGGTGTTGCGCTCGTAGCCGACGACGACGCCGGGTGCGAGGGCCAGGAAGTTGTTCGCGTCGTCCCACTGCTCGCGCTCGGCCGCGCGGGCGTCCTCGTCGGCGCACAGCACCAGCGGGCGGTCCGCGCCCCACGCGTCGGCCACCGACGCGAACAGGCCCTCGCGCTGCTCCACGCGCATCCCGGCCGCGCCGCGCTCCACGACCTCCAGCGGGTCCGCGGCCGTGATCACCCAGGTGGGCAACGCGTCCGGGTCCAGACCGGGGTAGCGGACGAACGTGTCGACGTCGAGCATCGTCAGGACGGTGTCCAGGTGCATCAACGCGTGCGACTTCGGCAGTTCGACGGCGATCACGGCGGTGGCCTGGCCGGTGCGGAACAGCTGAGCGGCAAGCACTTCCACCCCCATTGGCGTGGTGCGCTCACCCATGCCGACGAGCACCACGCCGCGGCCGAGCACCAGGATGTCACCGCCCTCCACGGTGGCGGGGTGGTGCTCCCGGTCGTCGTCGCCGCAGTAGACGGGGAAACCCGCCGCGGCGAACAGCGGGTGGAAGCGGTAGACGGCCCGGCAGTGCAGCGATTCCCGCCTGCGGGCCGGTTTGGCCATCGGGTTGATCGTCACGCCGCCGCCGATCCAGGCGGAGCTGTCCCGCGGGAACAGCGTGTTCGGCAGCGGCGGGAGCACGAAGTCGTCCAGGCCCAGCGTGCTCCAGCGCAGGCTGCGCACGTCCAGCGGCGACAGGTCCGCGCGGGTCATCCCGCCGACGAGCAGGTCGGCCAGCACCGGGGCGTCCACCTTCTCGGCGAACTCGCGCACCGGCTCGACCAGGGTCGGGCCCAGCTGTTCGGGCGTGCACACCCGGTCCAGCACGAACGCCCGGGCCTCGGGCAGGGCCAGCGTCTCGGCGAGCAGGTCGGCGAAGTGGTGGACGACGACGCCGCGGTCGCGCAGCACGGCGGTGAAGAAGTCGTGCTCCACGCGCGCCTTCTCCGGCCACAGCACGTCGTCGAACAGCAGGTCGTCGCAGTTGGCCGGGGTCAGGCGGTCCAGTTCCGGGCCGGGCCGGTGCACCACGACCCGGCGCAGGGCCCCGACCTCGGAGTGGACGCCGTGCGGGGCGCTCACCGCTGCTCCGCCGCGGTCGGGTGCTCGCCGTACTCGCGGCGGCCGGCCTTGAGCCAGACGTAGACCGGGACGCCCAGCAGCAGGCAGACCACGCCGTAGTAGACGGCCTGGTAGCCGCTGCCCGCGAGCGCCCAGAACGAGAAGACCAGCGCCAGCGCCGAGATCCCGCAGTCGCGGACCAGGTGCGCGCGGTGCGCCGCCCGGCCGCGCACCACCAGCCAGTACAGCTGGGCCGCCGCGCTGAACAGGTAGGGCACCACGGCGGTGAAGACCGACAGCAGCACCAGCGTGGTGAACACCTGCTCGAAGTTGGTGTAGCTGACCACGACGAGCACCGACGCCAGCACGGTCGAGCTGACGATGCCGAAGTGGGGGACGCCGCCGCGGGTGCGGGCGAAGCGGGCGGGGAACAGGCGGTCGCGGGCCGCCGCCATCGGCATCTCGCCCACGACGAGCGTCCAGCCGACGAGCGCGCCCAACCCGGACACGACCGCCGCGACCGCCACGGCCTGACCGGCCCACTGGCCGCCGAAGATGGCGTTGGCGGAGTCGGTGAACGGCGCGGTGGAGTCGCGCAGCGCCGCGTTGGGCACGGTGCCGAACACGGTCAGCGTGCCCAGCACGTAGACCAGCGCGCAGCCCAGGGTGCCCAGCACGGTGGCGCGCCCGACGTTGCGGCCCGGTTCGCGCACCCGGCCGGCGGCCACCGACGCGGTCTCGATGCCGATGTAGCTGAACAACGCGATCGCCGCGGCGGCGGAGACGGCCGCGCCGGCGGAGGTGCCGCTGCCGTTGAACGCGCCGAAGTTGTCCGCCTCGACGAACAGCAGCCCGACGGTGGCCATGAACAGCAGCGGCACGAACTTGAGCACCGTGGACACGACCTGGGTCACCGCGAAGTTGCGCAGCCCGGACAGGTTGACCAGCGCCGGCACCCACAGGCCCGCCAGGGCGATCACGATCGACCAGACCACCCGGTGGTCGGTGTTGACGAACACCTCGACGTAACCGACCAGCGCCACGACGATCGCCGCGTTGCCCGCCCACGCGGTGATCCAGTAGCACCAGGCGTTGAGGAAGCCCGCGAAGTCGCCGAAAGCGTCCCGGGCGTACACGTACGGCCCGCCGGAACCACGCAGGCGGTGGGACAGCGCGCCGAAGGTCACGGCCAGCGCCAGCGCCCCGATCGTCACCAGGACGAAGGCCACCAGGCTGATCGGGCCGAACGCGGCCAACGCGCTCGGCAGGCCGAACACGCCGGTGCCGATCACCGACCCGACCACCAGCGCGGTGGCGGTCGGCAACCCGAACCCGCCCTGCCGCCCGGGCGGGCCGCCGCCCGCTGTCGTCCCCGCTTCGGGGACCGTCGTGTGTGCGCTCACGAGACGCCCTCGCTTCCCTGTCCGACCGCCGGTGCGATCACCCCGGACAGCCTGGCCAGGACGGGCGACCACCCCACACCGCCGCAGGACCCGTCGCGACCGGGCCCTTGGTCACCGATCACCCGGGCGGTCAGGCGGGCCGTGCGGACACGATGAACGTGATCGGGTGCCAGACACCGTGCCGAAGCCCGCCGGCGGCACACCGCCCACAGTGGACACGTCGTTCGGCCCGGCCACGCAACCCGCCGCCACCACGACCACCACCAGGAGCGCGCCGAGCAGGCGCCGGGAGATCGTCGTCATGCCGCCGCGGTCGCGCGGCGGGGGCCGGCGGGGGTGCCGCGGCAGCTTCCCGGCACGTCGACCGCTACCCCGCGCACGGCGTGGGGCCTACACTGCTCGCGCTGGGACCTCCCCCTTCCCAGCGGTCGAGCGGTTCCCGATTTCCTCCCCCCGAAGCCGGGAACCGCTCGAAACCCTCGCCGGGCCCGGGCACCGTGCGACAAGGCGGCCCGGCTCGGCCGGCCGGCCCTCCGACCCCGGACCGCCGGCCACCGCACCAACCGCGTCCGCCACCCCGCGAGGGCCGGAAGACCCTGCCGCCCGCCTACCGACGTCCCTGTCCCGGTGGCCGCTCCACGCGCACGATCGGGTCAGCCTCCGCGCACCGGTGAAGGGAGCACTCCCATGACCACCGCCGACATCGTGGTGCTGACGACCGCCGTGGCCGTCATCGCCGGGCTGGGCTGGTACTTCTTCGGTCCCCGCCGCGCCCGCCGCGCGGAAGAGGCCGACGGGGTGCAGCGCGTCGAGGTCACGGTGCGCGGCGGCTACCGGCCCGACGTCATCCGGGTGCGCCAAGGCGTTCCCCTGGAACTGGTGTTCCACCGCCGGGAAAGCGGCGACTGCACCTCGCACGTCGTGTTCCCCGACTTCGGCGTGAACACCGCGCTGCCCGCCTCCACCCGCACCACCGTCCGGATCGACCCGGTCCGCGCGGGCACGTTCGGGTTCTCCTGCGGCATGAACATGGTCCACGGCACGCTCCTGGTCGAGCCCGCCGACCAGACCGACAGCGCCGCACCGACCACCACGGCACCTCCGAACGCGACGGACTCGCGCACCGCCGCCGAGGAGGAGGCCGCCCAGTCCCGGGAGCGGCGCGCGGAGATCGCCGACCTGACCCGGCGGGTGCTGGTGGGCGCGGTCCTCACGCTGCCGGTCCTGGTCGCGATGATGGCGCACGAGCTGTTCGGCGCGGACTGGGTGCCGGGCGTGCTGCTCGACCACCGGGTGCAGCTCGTCCTGATCACCCCGGTGATGCTCTACACCGGGTGGCCCGTCCACCGCACCGGCTGGCTGACCCTCGCGCACCGCGACGCGGACATGAACAGCCTGATCACCCTCGGCACGGTCGCCGCCTACGGCTACAGCCTCGTCGTCACCCTCGCCCCGGGCCTGCTCCCGGAGGACGTCCGCGAGGTGTACTACGAAGCCGTCGGCGTGATCCTCACCCTGATCCTGCTCGGCCGCCTGCTGGAGGCCCGCGCCAAGGCGGGCACCGGTGAAGCCGTCCGCGCGCTGCTCGGTCTTCAGGCCCGCACCGCGCGCGTCGTGCGCGACGGCGTCGAGGCCGAGGTCCCCGTCGAGCAGGTCCTCGTGGGCGACGAGGTCGTGATCCGTCCCGGCGAGAAGATCCCCGTCGACGCCACTGTCCTGTCCGGACGGTCCGCCGTGGACGAGTCGATGGTCACCGGCGAACCGATCCCGGTCACCAAGCACGCCGGCGACACCGTCATCGGAGCCACCATCAACACCACCGGCTCCCTGCGCGTCCGGGCCGCCAAGGTCGGCGCGGACACCGTGCTCGCCCAGATCATCCGCATGGTCCGGCAGGCCCAGGCCTCCAAGGCCCCGATCCAGCGACTGGCCGACGCGACGTCCGCCTACTTCGTCCCCGTGGTCATCGCGACCGCCGTCGCCGCGTTCACCGCCTGGTACCTGGTCGGGCCGGCCCCGGCGCTCACCCTCGCGCTGGTCTCCGCCGTCGCGGTGCTGATCATCGCCTGCCCGTGCGCCCTCGGCCTGGCGACCCCGTTGTCGATCATGGTCGGCACCGGCGAGGGCGCACGGGCGGGCATCCTGATCCGCTCCGCCGAAGCCCTGGAGACCGCGCACAGGCTCGACACGGTCGTGCTGGACAAGACCGGCACCATCACCGCCGGCCGGCCCGCCCTCACCGACGTCCGCGCCACCGCCGCGATCGCCGGGGACGACCTGCTCGCCCTGGTGGCCGCCGCCGAAGCCGACAGCGAACACCCCCTCGCGTCGGCCATCGTCGCCGGGGCCCGCGCCCGCGGCCTCACCCCGGCCACCGCGTCCGGGTTCGACTCGGTCACCGGCGGCGGCGTGCGGGCCACCGTCGACGGGCGCGCCGTGCTCGTCGGCACCCGCAAGCTGCTCGGCGACGCCGGCATCGACACGGGCGCGCTCGACCCGATCGCCGCGGACCTCGCCGCGCAGGGCAAGACCCCGGTGCTGGTCGCGGTGGACGGCCGACCCGCCGGTGTGCTCGCGGTGGCCGACACCGTCAAGGACGACTCCGCCGCCGCGATCGCCGCGCTGCACCGGCTCGGCCTCGACGTCGTCATGATCACCGGCGACAACCCGCGCACGGCCGCCGCGATCGCCCGTCAGGTGGGCATCCGCCGCGTGCTCGCCGAAGTCCCGCCGGAGCACAAGGCCGACGAGATCCGCCGCCTGCAAGCGGAAGGCCGCCGGGTCGGCATGGTCGGCGACGGCATCAACGACGCGCCGGCGCTCGCCCGGGCCGACATCGGGCTGGCCATCGGCACCGGCACGGACGTCGCGATCGAGGCCGCCGACATCACCCTCATCTCCGGCTCGTTGGCGGGCGTGGTCACCGCGATCCGGCTGTCGCGGGCCACCATGCGCAACATCCGCCAGAACCTGTTCTTCGCCTTGGTCTACAACGCGGTCGGCGTCCCCGTCGCCGCCGGGGTGCTCTACCCGTTCCTGGGCCTGCGCCTGAGCCCGGTGCTGGCCGCCGCCGCGATGGCACTCAGCTCGCTCTCGGTGGTCGGCAACGCCAACCGCCTGCGCCGCCACCACCCCGCACCGCTCGCCACCACGCGGGCCGCCGCGGTAGAGCCGGCCGCGGAGGTCGATGCCGACCACATCGAACCGGTGGCCTCCGGCCGCTGACCGCGCGGCAAGGGTCGGCACCGCGCCGCCGCCTGTCGCGGGGGCCCGTTCCGGTGGGTCGGCGACGGCACCGCGGCGGCGATCACACGGTGTCGGTGGCTCCGCTTTTGGCGCGTGCCAGCCGGATGTGCTGTTTGACGGTGCACCGACCGCAGCAGTGCGGTGCTTTTAACAGAATGCGCGGCAATGTGTCGTCCGTTGCCGGCCGATCGACGTCGGATGAGCGGGCGGGGGAACCGGTCGAGGGTGGCAAAACTGTTTATCCCGGCAGGGCGTCGCAGGTCTGGCCGGTGCGCGCCCGCAACCGTGCCCGCCTTTTTCGATCACTCGGCCGACCGCACACCGATCGGCCCAGCGTGCGCCGAGTGGAAGGGTGCCGAGATTGGTCGTGGTCATCTTTTCACGATGGCCGCTACCTGGGGTGCGATGTCGATTGTGGGCCGATGGATCGGGCGTTGGAAGGGTTGTGTTCCGCATTCCGACGGAACCTGCGGTGGGCTTGCCGGAGGTGTACCGGCCGGTTCGGTGTCACGATAAGTGCGGAATGTCGCCGGGATTTCCGAAATTGACCGGATAATCCTTCTGGAGGTGCACCCGGTCGTCGCGGGTGCGCTACCTTCCGTTCCGGCGCATCGCGTCGCACGTGTCTCGCCCGCCGGTTCGGGGGGATCGTGACCCGCCCTTTTGCCGTGAACCGGCGGGTCGCCCGGCGCATTCGATCGCGGTTCGGAACAAGGGGGTGGGTTCGTCATGGAAGGTGTTCGCGATCCACACGCGGCGCAACCGGCAGGGGGCCGGGGTGCGCCGCCGCCCGGCGCGGTGCTGGTGCGCAAGTACGGCGGCTCGTCGCTGGCCACCCCCGCCCGGGTGCGGGCCGTGGCGAGGGCGTTGGCGGACGTGGTCGGGGCCGGGCACCGGGTGGTGGTCGTGGTCTCGGCGATGGGGCGCACGACCGACGACCTGGTCGCGCTGGCCCGGCTCGTGGGCGACCGGCCGGACCCGCGCGAGCTGGACCAGTTGCTCGCCACGGGGGAGCAGGCCTCGGCGGCGCTGGTGGCGCTGGCGTTGCGCGGGCTCGGGGTGCGCGCCGGATCGCTGTGCGGCGACCAGGCCGGGATCGTGGTGGGCGGGCGGCCCGGGGCCGGGGTCGTGCAGCACGTCGAGCGCGGCCGGCTGCTCGCGCGGCTGCGGCAGTGGGACGTCGCGGTGGTCGCCGGGTTCCAGGGGCGCACCGAGGACGACGACGTGCGCACGCTGGGCCGCGGCGGGTCCGACACCACGGCGGTCGCGCTGGCCGCCGCGCTGGGCGGCGACGACTGCGAGATCTTCACCGACGTGCCCGGCGTGCTCACCGCGGACCCGTCGGTGGTGCCCGGCGCGCGGCGGCTCCCGACCGTGCCCTACGACGTGATGCTGGAACTGGCCGGTCGCGGCGCGAAGGTGCTGCACCCGCGGTCGGTGGCGGTGGCCGCGCGGCACGGCGTGCGCCTGCGGGTGGCCCACACCGAGCGGCCGGAGGTGGGCACGACCGTCGCCGCCGCGCCGCTGGAGGGCGGGCACCGCGTGGTCGGGGTCGCGCACGAGCGCGACGTGCGGCTGGTGACGGTCTCGGGCGTGCCCTGGCCGTTCGCGCTGGCGCACCTGGCCCACCACGGGCTCGCCCCGGACGTCGTGGTGCGGTGGGACGCCGACGAGGTCCGGTTCACCGTGCGGGGCGCGGCGGCCGCGGACGTGCTGCCCGGGGTCGTCGGCGCGCTGGGCGCGCAGTGGAGCGTCGAGGACGGTCTCGGGTCCGTGTCGGTCGTCGGGACCGGCCTGCTGGACCACCCGCGCTACCTGGCCGGCACGCTGGACGTCCTGCAGGACGCGGTCGTGACCATGACGACCTCGCCGTCCCGCTTCACCGCCGTCGTGGCCGCCGACCGGGTCGCCCCGCTGGCACGGGCGCTGCACGCGGAGTTCGGGCTCGCCGAGGCCGCCCGGTGACCGCCTACGACGTGCCCGTGGGCGTCGCCGACGGGCCGGTGCTCACGTGCGCCGACCAGTCGGTGCGCCGGCGGCCCGGCGAACGCCTGGACGCGCTGTTCGAGCGGCACTGCGCGGAGATGGGCGACCGGATCGCCGTGGACACCGGCGACACGACGCTGACCTTCGCCGAACTCGACGCGGACGCCGACCGGCTGGCCCGGCACCTGCGCGCGGCGGGGACGGCCCCCGGCGACCGCGTCGGCCTGCTGTTCGACGACCCCGCGCGCACCTACGCCGCGATGCTCGCGGTGCTCAAGCTGAACGCGGTGTACGTGCCCCTGGACGCCGCGTTCCCCGACGACCGCCTGGCGTTCATCGCCCGCGACGCCGGGATCGCCCGCGTGCTCACCGTCTCGGCCCTGCGCGACCGGGTGGCCGGGTCGGCGGCGGTGTGCGTGGACCTGCTCGACCCGGAGGCGGTGCCCGCCGGGCGGCTCGGCGCGGACGAACGCGGCCGTCCCGTGGACGACCTGTGCTACGTCGTCTACACCTCCGGCTCGACCGGCAGGCCCAAGGGCGTCGCGATCGAGCACGCCGCCATCTGCAACTTCGTGCGGGTGGCGGCCGAGGTCTACGGCATGCGGCCGGGCGACCGGGTGTACCAGGGGATGACGATCGCGTTCGACTTCGCGGTGGAGGAGACCTGGGTGCCGCTGCTGGCCGGGGCGACGCTGGTGCCCCGCCCGCCGGGCCCGCCCCTGGTCGGCCGGGAGCTGCGGGAGTTCCTCGCCGACCGCCGCGTCACCGCGCTGTGCTGCGTGCCCACGCTGCTGGCGACCGTGGACGAGGACCTGCCCGACCTGCGGCTGCTGCTGGTGTCGGGCGAGGCGTGCCCGGAGGACCTGGTCCGCCGCTGGCACCGGCCGGACCGGCGGTTCCTCAACGTCTACGGGCCCACCGAGGCGACGGTCACCGCCACCTGGGCCGTGCTGCGGCCCGACCGGCCGGTCACCATCGGCGTCCCGCTGCCCACCTACTCGGTGGTCGTGCTCGACCCGGACGAGCCGCGCGCGCTCGACCACGGCGAGGCCGGCGAGATCGGCATCGCCGGCATCGGCCTGGCCACCGGCTACCTCAACCGCCCCGACCTCACCGACCGCGCGTTCGTCCCGGACTTCCTGGGCATCCCGGACAACCCGTCCGGCCGCATCTACCGCACCGGCGACCTCGGCCGGGTCCGCCCCGACGGCGAGATCGAGTACCTGGGGCGCATCGACACCCAGGTCAAGGTCCGCGGCTACCGCGTCGAGCCGACCGAGGTGGAGTCGGTGCTGCTGGAGGTCCCCGGCGTCGCGCAGGCCGTCGTGGAACCCGCCCGCCGCGACGACGGGACGGTGGAACTGGTCGCGTACTACAGCGTGCGCGCGGACGCCGCCGACCCCGGCGCGCCGGAGGTCTACCGCCGGCTGCGCGACCGGCTGCCCGCGTACATGGTGCCCGCGTACCTCGAACGGCTCGACCTGGTCCCGATGACGGCCTCGGGCAAGGCCGACCGGCGCGCGCTGCCGCCACCCCGGTCGCCCCGCGCGTCGGCGGGCGGACCGCACGTGGCGCCGGCGACCGCGACCGAACAGGCGTTGGCCGCGGCGCTGGCGGACGTGCTGGGCGTGGCCCGTGTGTCCGCGGCGGACGACTTCTTCGCCGTGCTGGGCGCGGATTCGTTGCTGCTGGCCCGGTTCGGCGCGGTGGTGCGGCAGCGGACCGACCTGCCGCCGGTCGCCATGACCGCGGTCTACGCCCACCCGACCGTGCGGGCGCTCGCGGCGGCGCTGGACGGCACCCGGGCCGGTGCCGCCGAACGGGTGGAGCCCGCCCGCCGCCACGGCTCCCTCCGGCACGTGTCGTGCGGCGTCGGCCAGGCGCTGGTGTTCCTCGCCTACGCGTGCGGCGCGGGGTGGGCGGCCGAGACCGGCTTCGGCTGGATCGCCGACGCCGGCGGGCCGCTCGCGGCGTACTCCCGCGCGGTCGCGGTGGCGGCGACGGGCCTGGCGCTGGCCTCGGTGGTGCCGATCGCGGCCAAGTGGCTGCTGGTCGGCCGCTGGACGGCGCGCGAGATCCCGTTGTGGGGCTGGGCGTACCTGCGGTTCTGGACGGTCGCGACGCTGGTCCGGTTCAGCCCGGCGGTGCTGTTCGCCGGGTCGCCGCCCTACGTGTGGTACCTGCGGGCGCTGGGCGCGCGGATCGGCGCGGGCGCGCTGGTGCTGACCCGGCACCCGCCGGTGTGCACCGACCTGGTGACGATCGGCGCGGGCGCGGTGGTCCGCGGCGAGTGCCACCTCAACGGCTACCACGTGCGCGCCGGGTGGCTGCGCACCGGGCCGGTGACGATCGGCCGTGACGCGTTCGTGGGCGAGGCGACCGTGCTCGACGTGGACACCGCGCTCGGCGACGGCGCCCAGTTGGGGCACTCGTCGTCGCTGCACCGCGGCCAGGTGGTGCCGGCGGGGGAGTCGTGGCACGGCTCGCCCGCTCGCCGGTCCACAGTGGACTACCGTGGTCTACGGGCCGAGCGGCCGTCCCGGGTTCGCGGCGTGGTGTTCGGCGTGTCGCAGCTCTTGGTGCTGGTGCTGGTGTCGCTGCCCGCCGCGCTGCTGGCCACCGGCTTCGCGGTGGGTGTCGTCTACGAGGGACGCGCGGACTTCACCCGCGCCGCGCTCTACGGGGAACTGGCGGTCGAGGCGGCCGTGTTCTACCTCGGGGCGCTGGCGGCCGTGCTGGTCGTCGCGCTCACCGTGCCCCGGTTGCCGGCCCGCCTGCTCCCGCCGGGACGGGCGCTGGCCCTGTACGGGTTCCGGCACTCCTGCCACCGGGCGGTCCTGCGCCTGACCAACTCGCGGGCGCTGGCGCACCTGTTCGGCGACAGCTCGGCGATCGTGCACTACCTGCGCGCCCTGGGCTACCGGCTGGGCGCGGTGGTGCAGACCGGGTCGAACTTCGGCGTCGAGGTGCGGCACGAGGCGCCCACCCTGTGCGAGGTCGGCGCCGGCACCATGACCTCCGACGGCCTGTGGCTGCTCAACGCCGAGTACTCGGCCGCGTCGTTCCGCCTGCGCGAGGTCCGGGTGCCGGCGAACTCGTTCCTGGGCAACGACATCTTCTACCCGCCGGACGCCAGCGTGGGCGAGGACTGCCTGTTGGCCACGAAGGTGCTCGTGCCGCTGGACGGCCCCGTGCGCGCCGGCACCGGGCTGCTCGGCTCGCCGCCGTTCGAGATCCCGCGCACCGTGCACCGCGACACCGGGTTGGACATCGAGGCCCAGCGGCGCGCGCGGCTGCCCGCGAAGAACCGGCACAACCTCGTCACCGCCCTGCTGCACCTGGCGGCCGGGTGGCTCCAGGCGTTCGCGGTGCTGCTGGTCGGCGTGGCCGCCGGCACCCTGCACGCCCGGCTGGACTGGCTCGCCATCAGCGCCGAGATCGTCGTCACCGTGGTGGTCTCCGTGCTGCTCGCGGTGCTCGTCGAACGGGCCGCGCAGGGGTTCCGGCCGCTGCGGCCGAGGTTCTGCTCGATCTACGACCCGGTGTTCTGGCGGCACGAGCGGTTCTGGAAGCTCAGCCCGGGCCGGTACCTGGCGGTGTTCAACGGCACCGCGTTCAAGGGCGTGCTGTGGCGGCTGCTCGGGGTGCGGATCGGGCGGCGCGTGTTCGACGACGGCTGCGCGATCCCGGAGAAGTCGCTGGTCGCGATCGGCGACGACTGCTCGCTCAACGCGGGCGCCGCCGTCCAGGCGCACTCGCTGGAGGACGGCGCGTTCAAGTCCGACCGCATCGCGCTGGGCACGGGCGTCACGCTCGGCGTCGGCGCGTTCGTCCACTACGGAACGGTGGTCGGCGAGCACGCGGTGCTCGAAGCCGACTCGTTCCTGATGAAGGGGACCGAGGTCCCGCCGCGGTCGCGGTGGCGCGGCAACCCCGCCGCGCAGCTCACCGCGGACCAGCCCGTGAGGAGGCGACCATGAGTCGAGTGCCGGAGCTGATCGGGGGACCGGTGGTCCGCACGGACCTGCCGGGTCCGCGGTCGGCCGAGTACCTGGCGCACCAGGGGCGGTGGGAGTCCAACGCGCGCACCTACCCGCGCCGGCTGCCGATCGCGCTCGCCGAGGGGTTCGGCAGCTTCGTGCGCGACGTGGACGACAACGTGTTCATCGACTTCCTGTCCGGCGCGGGCGTGCTGGCCCTGGGCCACAACCACCCGGAGGTGGTGCGGGCCGCCGAGGCGTCGCTGCGCGCGCTCACCCACGGGCTGGACTTCCCCACGCCGGCCAAGCGCGAGTTCACCGACGCCCAGCTCTCGATGCTGCCGCCGGGCATGCGGTCGCGGATGAAGGTGCACTTCTGCGGACCGACCGGGGCCAACGCCGTGGACGCCGCGCTCAAGCTGTGCAAGACGGCCACCGGACGGGGCGGGGTGGTGTCGTTCCAGGGCGGGTTCCACGGCTCGACCCACTCGGCGATGGCGGTCACCGGCCTGGTGGCGCAGAAGGAGCCGGTCGCCGACGGGATGCCCGGCGTGCACTTCTTCCCGTTCTCCTACTGCGCCCGCTGCCCGCTCGGGCTGTCGCCGGAGTCGTGCGAGACCAACTGCGTGGCGCTGCTGGAACGCTCGCTGCGCGACCCCAACGGCGGCATCCCCAAGCCCGCCGCCGTGGTGGTCGAACTGGTGCAGGGCGAGGGCGGCGTGGTGCCCGCGCGCCCGGAGTTCGTGCGCCGCCTGCGCGTGCTCACCGCCGAGCTGGGCGTCCCGCTCGTGGTGGACGAGGTGCAGACCGGGTGCGGGCGCACCGGCACGTGGTTCGCGTTCGAGCGGTACGGGATCCAGCCGGACGTCGTCGTCGCGTCGAAGGCGTTGAGCGGCATGGGTTTGCCGGTGGCGATCATCCTCTACGACCGCCGCCTGGACACGTGGGCGCCCGGCGCGCACACCGGCACGTTCCGGGGCAACCAGGCGGCGTTCGCCGCCGGCGCGGAGACCGTGCGGATCGTGCGACGCGACGACGTGCTGGGCAACGTGCGGCGGCGCGGCGAGCAGATCGGGGCCCGGCTGGCGGAGCTGACCGGGCACCCGTGGGTGCGGGAGGTGCGGGGTCGCGGCCTGATGTGGGGCGTGGAACTGGCCGACCCGTGCGACGGCACCCCGGCCGGCGCGGTCGCCGCCGCCGTGCAGGCCGACGCGTTGCGCAACGGGCTGATCGTCGAACTGGGCGGGCGGGAGGACTGCGTGGTGCGCATGCTGCCACCGCTGAACGTGACGGCGGAGGTGGTGGACACGGCCTGCGACATCCTGACCGCGTCCGTGCGGCGCTGCTGCCCGGGGTGAACGCGCATCTCACACCTGGCTGATCGGCCCCCTGACGGGGTTCGCACGCGGCGGTACAGTGCCCGTTCGGTCCGCCCGGGGTGAGGGCCCGACGTGCGACTGGAGGTGAGCGGGGTGCGGGAGCGGCTCGACGGGTTCGCCGGGGTGCGCGCGTCGGCCCGGCGCCACCGGGTCGAGGTGGGCCGCGCGGTGCCCGCCCTCGTGGACCTGGTGCGTCGCCGGGATGGGTGACCTCGACCTGGACCCCCTGGACGTCGAGGTCTACCGGGCGTTGCTGGACCGTCCGGGCACGGTCGCGGAGTTGGCCGACCGGACCGGGGTCGGCCCGGGTCGGGTGCGGGTGGCGGTGGGGCGGCTCGTGGCGTTGGACCTGGCCACCCGGTCCGGCGGCCGGCCGGTGGTGTTCGGCCCGGTCCGGCCGGAGATCGGCTTCGGTGGCCTGGTGGTGCGCGAGGAGCGGCGGCTGGAGCGGATGCGGGCGCTGCAGGCGGAGTTCGAGGAGCGCTACCGGCGCGCGGTGCGCGGCACCGACCCGGCCGAGCTGCTGGAGGTGGTGCGCGGCGCGGACGCCATCTCGCAGCGGGCCGAGCAGTTGATGCGGTCGGCGCGGCACGAGGTCCGGTTCGTGGACAAGCCGCCCTACGCCGAGCCGCCGTCGGTGCTGCACCCGGCCGAGCGGGAGCTGCTCGACCGGGGCGTGCGCTTCCGCGGCGTCTACGACCGGGCCGCGCTGGAGCTGCACGCGCTGGACGAGGACCTCGAACCCGGGCTGGCGCTGGGGGAGCAGGCCCGGGTGGTGGGGGAGGCGCCGCTGAAGATGATCCTGGTCGACGGCCACGCCGGCCTGATCCCGCTGGATTCCGGCGAACCCGAGCTGCGCACCGCGCTGGTGGTCCGCCCGTGCACCCTGCTCGACGCGCTGGGCGCGTTGTTCGAGGTGCTGTGGCAACAGGCGTTGCCACTACGGCTGCACGACCACACCTCACTATCCACACAGGACGCGCGGCTGCTCGGGTTGCTGACCACCGGCATGCCCGACCGGGCCATCGCCAAGCAGTTGGGGCTGAGCTACCGCACCTTCCAGCGGCGGTTGCGCGACCTGATGGACGCGCTCGGCGCGCAGACCCGCTTCCCGGCGGGCCGGCGCGCCGCGGCCAAGGGGTGGGTGCGCATGCCGTTCCCCGAGGACCCCGGGCAGCGGTGACGTGTCCGGCCGCGGGGGACGCGCGGCCGGACACGACGGTGCGTCACCGGGAGCGGTAGGCCCGTTCCACGGTCTGCACCACGGTGTTGCCGCGGGTGTCGCGGGCCTCGGTGCGCAGCCACACGTCACCGGACACCTTCGGCGCGGTCACCGACCACCGGCCCGTGTCCACCGCCTTGGCCGGCAGGTCGGTCCAGGTCGTCCCGTCGAGCGAGTAGGCGATGCGCGACCACAGCACGGGTCCCGCGCCCCGCGCCCCGGTGTGCGAGGCCGCCGCGACCTCGAACGTGTCCCCGGTCAGCGTGTTGGCGGCGTCCAGCGGCAACCGGTAGTCGATCTGGACCAGCGGCTGGAACGAGCACCGGTCGCCCTCCGCGCACGCGAACCCCGCGGGCGGCGGGGCCTCCGACCGCGCCGAGGTGAAGTGCCACGTCGTGGTCACCCGCTGGGCGTGCCCGAACAGCAGGGTGCTGGGCGCGCCGGGCTTGCCCGCCCCGGCCATCACGTCGGTCACCTCCAGCCGGTACTTCGCGCTCTCCGGGGCCATCCGGAAGCGGGGGAACCGGGCGTAGGGGTCCGGCACCGGGGCGATCTCCTCCGCGCCCCGGAACAGCCGGGCGGTCGTGGTGGTGAAGTACCTGGAGTTCTCCTGCGGGCTGACGTGGTGCTCGCCGTCCACCCACTCCAGCGCCGGGGTGAACAGGTCACCCTCCCGGCAGTGCGAGCACGGCACCCGCCACCGGCCCGCCGCCCACGGCGCGAGCGCCGGGTGGTTGGCAGGCAGTTCGACGGCCGCCGAGCGCACCGGGGCGCGGAACCAGTGCTCGTCCGGCGTCGCGGTCCGGCCGGGCCGGTGGACGCCGAACTGGTTCATCGACAGGGTCGCCGCCGTGCCCGCCGCGACGTTCGTGGTCCGCTTCCACAGCGTCCGGTCGTCGGCCGGGCCGGTGTACTCCGTCCACGTCCCCGGCAGCGGGATGGGCGTGCCCTGGATGAACTGGGTCTTCCACAGCTTGTCCGGGAAGGCGTACCAGCTCTTGAACCCGGTCACGCCGGGCCGGTCGGCGTGGTAGGTGGTCCTGGTGGCGACCAGGTCCGCCGGCCCGAACCGCCGGGCGTGGTCGGCGGGCACGCCGTTGCGGTCCACGACGTCGAGGTTGAACATCGCCGCCGGCGCGGCCCGCACCGTGAAGACGGCCTCCGGCGGGCCGGTGCGCAGCGCCTCGCCCTCGCGCCGGTCCAGGGAGAACACCGGCAGCGGCTGGTTGCGCAGCGGGGCGATCGGGATCGCTCCGGGCACGTCCACGTAGGCCACCAGCGCCGCCGCGCCGGCCTGCGCCGCGCCGCGGGCCGCGTTCGCCACCGCCGTGTTCACCGCCGTCACCGGGTCGCCGCCGCCGGTCGGCGCGGGCACCCGCAGCAGCACGGCCTTGCCCCTGACGTCGGCGCTGTCGGGCGGGACGACGGCGAGGCGGTGCTCGCCCGGCCACGCCGCGGTCACCGACCCGATGTCGTACACCGGGCTGAACCGGACGCCGCCGGCGCTGAGGTCCACGGCCGGGTCCGAGCGGACCGCGTAGTCCTGCAACGAGATCGCGCCGACCCGGGTGGCCGGCGCCGGGGTGACCCTGGTCTCCCAGTCCGCCCCGCCCGCGCTGACCCCGACCTCGGTGATGCTGCCCGGTCGGTAGTCCTCGGGCGACACGACGCGGCGCAGCGCCACGGTCCGGTCCCGTTGCTCGGTGCGCGTGGTGGTGCCCAGCGACACCGGGACCGTGGCGCGGGAGTCCAGCGTGATGGTGGTCGGTCCGTCGACCGCGACCTCGGCGGCGCTGAGCCCGTACCAGCGCCGCGCGGTCAGCCCGACCTCGGAGGTCCAGCCCAGCGCCGAGTAGGTGCCCCGGCGCACCATCACGCGGCCCTCGCCGTTGACGATGCCGACCTTCTGCACGTTCTGGTCCACGAACGGGTCGTTGCCGCCGCCGGCCCCGAGCGTGTCGTCCACGAGGTTGACGGTGGCGCGCTTGGCGGGCGCGCCGGCCGAGTCGAGCACCCGGACCGTCACCGCGACCAGCGGCGCGGGGTGGTAGGTGCTCACCGGCGTCCGGATGGTGTCGCCGCCGGGGGTGGTCGCGACGACCGTCCCGCCGTACACGCCGAACGCGCCCTCGTCGGGGTCCACGGCCACGGCGGCGTCGGCGGTCGAACCGGGCGGCAGCGTCACCGCGCCCGCGGCCAGCCGCATGCTGTCCGGGTCGGGCCTGCCGCCGTCCCACGACTGCACGGCCAGGGCCAGGTCGGCCCGCACGGCGGCGTCGCCCGCGTTGCGCAGCGTCACCGGGCGGTGCACCGGCTCGGTGCCCTCGACCCGGCCGAAGCTCGCCGACGCCGGACCCGTCGCGCGCTGGGTCACCGCGCGCGCCACGTCGAGGCGGCCCGCGCCCTGCTCGAACCACTTGTGCCCGACGTCCTTGGCGGTGGAGGCGAGGGCGTCCTTGATGGCCTGGCCGGTCCAGTCCGGGTGCTGCTGGGCGAGCAGCGCCGCCGCGCCGGCCACGTGCGGGGTGGCCATCGAGGTGCCGGAACCGGCCGTGTAGCGCTCGTCCACCGGCGAGCCCATCGAGGTGCCGGCGGCGCGGGCGGCGACGACGTCCACGCCGGGCGCCACGATCTCCGGCTTGACCAGGGCGTCGCGCAACCGCGGGCCGCGGCTGCTGAACCAGGCGAGCTCGTCGTCGCGGTCCACCGCGCCCACGGTGAGGGCCCGCGCCGCCGCGCCCGGCGTGCTGATGGTCCGGTTGCCCGACCCGGAGTTGCCCGCCGCGACCACGAACAGCGTGCCCGTCTTCTCCGACAACGAGTCCACCAGCTCGCTCATCGGGTCCGCGCCGTCGGTGACGCCCGCGCCCAGGCTGAGGTTGACCACGTCGGCGCCCTGCTCGACGGCCCACTCGATGCCGGCCATCACCTGCGACTCGTCGCCCGCGCCGGAACCGTCGAACACCTTGGCCGACAACAGGGTCGCGCCGGGGGCCACGCCCCGGTACTTCCCGCCCGAGGCGGCTCCCGTCCCGGCGACGGTCGAGGCGACGTGCGTGCCGTGGCCGTGCCGGTCGACGCCGTCGCCGTCGGCGGTGAAGTCCGCCGAGGCGGCGACCCGGCCCACGAGGTCGGGGTGCCCGGCGTCCACGCCGGTGTCCACCACGGCGACCTTGACGCCGCTGCCGTCGAGGCCGAGCGCCCACGCCGCCGGCGCGCCCACCTGGACCGTGCTGCGGTCCAGCAACGCCTTGACCTTGCGGTCCAACGACACCTTGGCCACGCCGAGGTCACCGGTCTTGAGCGACTGCCAGACGTGCGGGGTCCGCGCCTTGTCCACGCGCGCGCCCACCGCGTCCGACAGTCGCGTGTGGACGGTCAGGTCCAGCGGGCCGCCGTCGGGCTCGGCGATCACCGGGATGGTGCCGGTCTCCCGGTCGGTGCGGCCGTCGGCGGCGAGCGCGGTGATGTTGAACAGGTCGGCGTCGAGCGTGCCCGCCTCGATCAGCGGGAGCGCGTCCGAGGGCTGCACGAACACGCCCTCGCCGGTCGTGGTGGTGAAGAACGCCGGTCGGGAGCCGTCCTCGCGGGCCGCCGGCTCGACCCGCGCGGAGGACGGGTCGCCCTGGTAGGTCACGACGTCACCGGTGATCAGCGTGATGCGCTCCACCGGCGCGGTGAACGCGGCGGCGGGACCGTCGTCCGGCGCGGCCGGCGCGGCGGCGCCCGGTGGAGCACCTCCGGTCAACGACGTGGCGACCAGCAGTGCCACGGCGGCCCCGGAGCGGCGACGACTTCTCATGTGCGGCCTCCTCGGTTGCAGGGAACCCGAGGATGAGGCGGCGCGCGGCGTTCACGGAACCGGTGCGGGGGGCGGCAAGTCGCCGCCGGCGACTTGCCGCCACGCCACGAACCCCGACCGCGCTGCGGCGGTCGGGGCCCTCGGCATCCGGTCGTGGGGTGTGCGGTGCGGACGAACCGGATGTGCTGGTCACCCGGTGCTCAGTTCAGGGCTCCCGGGGTGGCGGTGTGCAGGGTGAAGTCCACCCGGTTGTTGTCGGTGTCCGTGCTCAGGACGTCCCGGGCGGACGCCACGCGCAGCAACGGGTCGACGTTGAGGTTGGTCATCGGCCGCGCCGCCTGGCCCTCGCGCGCCCTGGTGGTCGGGACGTTGTTGGAGAAGGCCACGCCGTCGATCTTCTGGCCCTGCTGGTTGCCCTGCGGCACGGTGTAGATCGCGACGCCGCCGAGGTCGGGGATGTCGAGCTCCTCCGGCAGCGGCACCTGCGTCACGTTCGGCGGGATGGTGCCGGCGAAGTTCTCGTGGACCAGCACCAGCATGTCGCCCTCCTGGCCGCGGGGCGCCAGTTGCGTGCCCGCGGGGAAGTCCACGGTCTCCAGCAACGTGCCGTCCTGCGAGTAGATCCGGACCTCGAACTGGCCGGCGGGCTCGAACGACTGCGTGCTCAGGTTGCGGATCTCGACGAACTCGTCCAGGTTGCCCAGCGGGCCGCGGGTCGCGACCTCGTTGACCACCAGCGACGACGAGATCATCGGCACGACCTCGTCACCCTGCTCCGGCGCTGCCTGGGCGAAGCCGGTCGTCACCGCTGCCGCGAGGAGTGCGAACGCGGCGGCACCGGTCGAAAATCGGCGCATGACATTCCTTCCAGAGATTTGTTCGCGCATTTTCCGGGTGCGGTCCGAAATCGTGTTCCCGGTCCTCGGGAGTTCGGCCGGACCGCGTTCCCCCTGGCCTCAATCCTGGCCTCGGCACCGGCTTGCGGAAAAGGGGCCAAATCGGCTGAGGGGATTTCCGCCGACCGCGCGCGTGCGTTCTTGGCGCTGTCGCCGGGCGGATGCCGCCGCCCGCTCCAACTCCTGCGTCGGCACCTCCAGGACGCGGCTGAGCCAGGTCCGCCAGTAAGGGCCGGGGATGCGCTTGCCCCGTTCCCAGCGGGACACCTCCTCACGGGTGACGCTGGCATTGCCGGAGGCGGCGTGCAGGCGCGTGGCGAGGTCGTACTGGGTCAGTCCGCGTCCCTGGCGCAGTTTCGGCAACATGGTGCTGATCGGTTCGGGTCTCGACTTCCGATCGTCGTCAAGCACGAGAGAAGACCTTCCTTGTCCGGCGCGGCGTCGAACGACCCGCACCGCGCCCGCCCGGCGGCGGGGCGACGCGGCGCGGGCGGTGGCCCCGGCGGGTGGGCCAGCCTTCGACGGTTCAGCCCGACCTCGCGGCGCCACCGGGATCCTCCGGGTGCGGGGCGCAGGTGAAGTCGGCGCGGTTGTCATCGGTGTCCGTGCTGTTGTCGTCACGGGACGGCGTCGTGGCGGTGCCGGCGCACGATCGGGCGGCATCGCGTTCGCGGCAGGGTGAACCGGGCGCGGTGGCGACGCGGTCGACCAGCGCGCCCCGCTGGTCTAGCAGCGCGACGCCGTCGCCCGCGACCTCGGCCACGGTGACCCTCGGCAGCCCGTCGTGGGCGCGGTCCAGGCCCGCGATCCGCAGGTGGCCGCGCGGCGGCAGCACGGTGCCGGCGGGCAGCTCCACCAGCAGGTCCCGCGCCGGGCCCGAACACGACTCGACCGACCAGCCGGCCAGGTCGACCGCCGCCGGCGACGGGTTGTGCAGGTCGACGAAGCCGGCGTGGCCGGCGGTGGACAGCGAGTGCACGCGGACGGGCGGGACACCGGGACCCGTGACCGTCGCGCACATCAGTGAGAACACAGCGATGTGGCGACTGACCGTAATCACGTGACACATTCTTGTGAACTCCGCGTGATCGTGCACGGGGCCAAGGTCCTCACCGGTGGCGGTCCTCCGACCCGTCGGCCGAAAATCGGGTGGTGTGCCGGTCCGTGGTGGGCCGACCGGCGCACCCGGCTCTTCTCTTTCCACCAATGAGCGTTCGTCACGAGCCGTCCGCTGTGAAATACCGGCCTACGCCGGAAATGTGAACGACGGCGCTTCGAATGGTAATGCGACCGCTTCCGTTTGTGGCGTCACGGAAGAAGTCCACGGCATTCCGACAGTCGGGTGACGCGCGCGCGGGCGACCCGGCGCGATCGCCGCGCTGAACCCGCCGGCAACCGGGTGATACCCGCCGGCGGCGCGGAACCGGCCGATGACAGCGCCCACCCGGCGCACTAGGACGGAACAGATGACACCCGACAGGTGCCCTACCGCCGCGCGGTCGGTGGTGAGCGATGGCCTGACCCTGCGCGCGGCGGACTACGGCGGCACGGTGGTGCTCTCCCTGATCGGCCGGCTCGACCTGTCCACGTACCCGGTGCTGCGCGACGGGCTGGTCGGGTACCTGGCCGAGCAGCCGACGGCGGTGGTCGTCGTGCTCGGACCGGGCTTCGAGCTGGGCAGCGACCCGCTGGCCGCGACGTTCGCCCTGGTGCGGGAACGCTGCCGCACCTGGCCGCGCGTGCCGCTGGCCGTGGTCGCCACGGTCGAGCCGCACCGGCGGATGCTGCGCCGCACCGACCTCCGGCGGTTCGTGCCCTGCTTCGACAGCGTCGCCGAGGCCCTGGCGGCGCGGGCGCCCGAACGGGAGCGGGCCGCGGTCCGCCTGACCGGCGACGACCTCCCGTACCGGGCGGGCGATGTCACCCGCCGGACGTGCACGGCGTGGGGCGGCCTGCACGGGGCGACACCCCGCGCGGTGCTGCTGGCCATCGAACTGACCGGGGTGGCCCGCGCCCTCGGCGAGCCCACCCCGTTGCTGCGGATCGAGCGCTTCCCGGACCAGCTCACCATCTCGGTCCGCCACACCCGCACCCCACCGACACCCGAACCGCTGCCGACCCGGGTCCACCGACTCGGCGCCGCCTGCGGCCGGACACCGCTACCGGGCGGCGGCGAGGTGGTGTGGGCGGTGATCACCCTGGCGTGACACCCCGGTCCGCGCTCGCCCCGGGTTCAGCCTCCCGTCGCCCTGGCCCTCGCGACGCGCACCCGAGCCACCAGGCACGCGACCACGACCACCGTCAGCGAGCCGACCAGGCGGTTCACGTCGATCGCGGGCCGCCAGCTCACCTGGCCGCCGCGGATCACGTAGGCACCCACCGGCCGCCCGCCGACGCCGATGCCACCACCCTCCCCGGTCTGACCGCGCTCGTCGGTCCCGCTACCCCCACCCGCACCACCGCTGACCGCGGCGGCCGGGATCACGGTCACACTGTCCTTCTCGTAGGGCTCCCCGTACACCCTGCGCACGGAGACGGCGTCCCGCGCGGCGGCGGCCAGTTCCAGCACCTTCATCGGATACCTCCCGAGCTCGTCGGTCACTCCCGACCGTAGGCGCGCGGGGCGCGCCGTGGGCGAGCCGTCCTTGCCCTTTCGCGAGGCCTGGGCCTTGAGCCCCTGGCCGGAACTCAGCGACAGGTCCGGTGGCTTCGGTGCGAACGCAGCAACAGCACCGCCAGCACCACGATCCACAGCATGGTCGCGTAGATGTTGAGCCGCTCCCACAACCCCATCCACGGCGTCGGCAGGTCGGACGGCACGTTCCCCGCGCCCCTCCCCGCCATGAACCCGCCCACCACCAGCACCGCGACCGTGCCGATCGAGTAGAACCGGAACGCACGGCCGAACGCCGCCGCCCCGAACCCCATCGCGACCAGGTAACACAGCGCACCCAACGCGGTGACCGTGATGTGCAGCGTGTCGGTGAACGTCGGCTCCACCCCGCGCATGTGCATCGGGCCGAACGCCGTGCCCACGATCCCGAGGACTTCCTTGACGACCAGCGCCACGGCGACCACGCGCACCGCACGCCGGCCACCTGCCGACAGCCAGACACCGCAACCGAAAGCGATCGCCATCACGCTGTAGACCAACATCAACGGGACGGCGAGCGCGGCGGTGGGAGCGCCGATCGCGAACAGCTCGCTGACGGTGTGGTCGGCGAAGCGATACCCCTCATACCGGCTCACGAGCAGGCCATCGACCACCACGTAGTACACCGGCGCCACGAGGCCGAACCACAGCAAACCCCGCCGCACCACCGTGCGCCGACTCCCCAGCGTTGCGCTCACCACGACACTTCCCCCGAAATCGACCCGATCACCGGAACGCCGCAGCGGACAACCGAAAGCGGCGTGATGACGACGTGCGCCGGACGGGACTGGGCGCAGTACCGCCACGCGATGCGCGCGAGCACCATCCCGGGCACCGCTCGGGCACGTCCCCGCACGAGCAGCCGTTCACCGCCGTGCCCGCCCTCGCCGCCGAACAGGACCATTCCCTCAGGGTGTTCAGGCGCGCCCGCTCCTGACAGGGCCCTCCGACGCCCGACGCCCGTGACCTCCGCCCCTGTCCGACCCGCTCCCGGGTCCGGCCCGCTGAATCACACGAGCCGGTGGTGACCTTGTGCTCTGCCGGCCCGGCGATGACCGGAGGAGCGTTGGTCCCAGAACCCCAGCGGCCCCGAGGAGGAACCGATGTCCGCGAAAGACCACGTCCCGACCACGACCGGACGGCGCACGGTCAAGGACCGGGTGCGTGCGTTCAACCGGCGCTTCTTCAACCCGTTGATGCTGTTGTTGGCCGGCCGCAGTCACTGGTACGCGGCGGCCATCCGGCACATCGGCCGCCGCACGGGCCGCGAGTACGCCACGCCCGTGATCGCGGTGCGCGTGGACGACCGGTTCGTCATCCCGCTGCCGTACGGGATCGCCGTGGACTGGCTGCGCAACGTCCAAGCCACCGGCCGCGCCACCCTCGACGCGAAGGGCGAGCACTACCAGGTGGTCGCGCCGCGCGTCGTCGACGCGACCACGGCCTTGCCACTGCTGGCACCCGTGCGCCGGAAGATCTGGCGGCTGTTCCAGATCGAGCACTACCTCATGGTGACCATCGAGGCCCGGGTGCCCTGAACGCCCGCAGGTCATCCCCAGCGAGGAGGCACCCATGACCACCGCAGTGGACGTGGACACCGCACGCGTCGAAGTCCGGCACGTCCGCGGCGAGGAGTACGCGGTGCGTCTGCGCGACCACGAAATCCTCCTGAACGACGGCAGTGGGACGCGCATGGGGGAGCGGGCGGCGTTCCGGCCGCCCGCTCCGTGGTGTCGCTGGCCGAGGTGAACCGCGCAGGCGGCCATTCCGCCGCCCACATTCAGGCGCGGCGGCGGGCGGCGAGCGCCAGCAGGGCGGTGCCCGCGATCAGCAGGAGTCCGCCGACCAGGAGGAACGTGCCGGGGGTGAAGCCGGTGTTCGCCAGCGCGGCGGTCTGGTGGAGAGCGCCGGGCGGGTGGTCGCGCACCTTGGAGAAGCCCAGCGGCGGGAAGCGGGTGGTGGTGCTCTCCAACGGCGTGGTCGTGGTGGTGGTCGTCGTGGTGGTTTCCGACGGCGTGCCCGTGGTGCTCGTGGTCGTGGTCGTGGCGGTGGTTGTCGTGGTCGTGTCGGTGGTTGTCGTTGTGCTGTCGGTCGTCGTGGTGGATGTGGTCGGCTCGCCCTTCGCCTCCTCGGCGGTGGGATGCCGGTCCGACACCTTCTCGGCGGTCCAGGCGGTCACCCCGGGCGGCTCGGGGCGGTCGGTGGCGTCCGCGACGCCGATGCCGTGCGCGGCGACGAGTGCGACCAGAGCCAGTCCGCCGGTGAGACCGGCGAATCTCCTTGTCCTCATGAGCTCGATCTTGACCACAGTGGACGGCCCGTACTGGCTTGAACAGGTCGAATCAGTCCGTCGGGTAACACATGCGCCTGATCGGGCAAGTTCAACCGCCGGCGGGGTCGAGGGTTTGCTGTCGGGCTCGACACCGATGGCGAGGCCCGAGAGGCGTGGTCCCGGTGGCGGGTGCCATGCTTGTCCCGCACCGAGGTGGTACGGCAGTGGCCAAAACCTTGGTTGCCCCGCCATCCGCTCAACGGCCGGATCGCGCTCTTGCGCCGCTGCCTCCGCCGGACAGCGGCGCGGGTTCCCGCTTCGGGGGTCGTCGGCCCGGCGCCCACCAGTTGAGGTCGCCGAGCACCGCCATCGTGGCCGGGACGAGCAGGCAGCGCACGATGGTCGCGTCCACGGCGATCGCGACCGCCATGCCGACGCCGAACATCTTGATCGTCGGGTCGTCGTTGGGCACGAACGCCAGGAAGACGCCGACCATGATGGCCGCCGCCGCGGTGATCACCCGGCCGGTGCCGATCAGGCCCTCGCGGACCGACCGCAGGTTGTCCCCGGTCTCGCGCCACCGCCGCTGGACGTCGCTGAGCAGGAACACCTCGTAGTCCATGGAAAGCCCGAACAGCAGGGCGAACAGCATGAGCGGCACGAAGCTCGGGATCGGCGCCGGACCGGACAGACCGATCCACGTCACGCCCCAACCCCACGTGAACACCGCCGTGAGGACCCCGTAGGCCGCGCCGATGGAGATCAGGTCCATCACGGCCGCTTTGAGGGCGAGCAAAGGTGCCTTGAAAGCCGGTAGCAGGATGGCGATGGACAGCAGCAGGACCACCCCGATGACCAGCGGCAGCTTGTCGGTGACGCGGTCGGCGAGGTCCACCCTGGCGGCGGTGGGGCCGCCGACGTGCACGGTCATGCCCGGCACGGACAGCTCCCTCAGGCGGTGGACGAGGTCCGCCGTCGCCGGGTCGCCGCCCGAGGTCTCGGCGGTCAGCGGGAACGTGACGACCCGCCCGTCCCCGGAGGGCGTCACCGGTCCGACGGCGGCCACCCCGGGACGGGTGCGTGCCGTCTCCACCAGCGTGGTCACCCGCGGGTCGCCGGTGCCGGTGACCGGGGTGTCGAGCCGGCCGAGCACGGTCAGCGCCGAGCCCTTCCCCGGGCCGAACGCCGCCGCGACGACGTCGTGCGCCTGGCGGGCGGCGGTGGACTCGGGGGAGTGCCCGGCGTCGAGTTGGCCGAACCGCAGGTCCACCGCCGGTGCGGCGAGCAGCGCCAGCACCACGAGCGCGGCTGCGCCGGCGGGCCACGGCCGGCGGGTGACCCGGTCGGCCTGGCGCGCCCAGGAACCGCCCGCGCCGCGGTTCAACCGGTTGTGCAGGGCCCCGCCGCGGGCGAGCCGTTTCCCGGCGAACGAGGTCAGCGCGGGCAGCAGGGTGAGCGCGGCGAGGACGGCGAACAGCACCGCGAGCCCGCACGTCCAGGCCAGCGTTCGCAGCAGCGGCACCTCGGTCAGGCCGAGACCCGCGAGCGCGACCGCGACGGTCGCCCCGGCGAACACGACCGCGGTGCCGGAGTCGGCGGTCGCGCGGTCGATGGCGTCGGGCACCGACAGCCCCGACCGCGCGAGCGTGCGGAACCGGTTGAGCAGGAACAACGCGTAGTCGATGCCCACGCCGAGCCCGACCATGAGGGCCAGGGTCGTGGCCTGGGACGGGATGGCGGTGAGGTTCCCGGCGAGCCCCACGACCTGGAGCGTCACGACGACCGCGAGCGCCGAGGCCACCAGCGGCAGCACCGCGCCCAGGAGACCGCCGAGCGCGAGGAAGAGGACGACGGCGGCCAGGGCCAGCCCGAAGTACTCGCCGCCGGTGCTGCCGGAGCCGTCGAGGACCTGGGCGAGCGCGCCGCCGGGCAGCACCCGCAGGCCGGCGTCGGCGGCGGGCCGGGCGGCGTCGGTGACGGCGCGTGCGACGGGTCCGGTCAGGTCGGCCCGACGCATGTCCAGGCCCACGGTGAACAACCCGGTGGTCCCGTCCTCCGACAGCGTCCCTTCCCGCGTCGAGGGCGGTTTCACGGCCGTGACGTGGTCGGCGGCTCGGAGGGAGGTGAGCGTCGCCGTCAGCACGCCGGAGCGGGTCTCGTCGTCCAGGCGTCCGTCGCGGGTCACCAGGATGATGGTCGCGGAGGTGAGCGGGGTTTCGGGTGACGCGGTGAGGTCCCGGACGAGTTGGGCGTCGGTGCCCGGCAGGCTCACGTCGTTGTCCGTCGGCGTGCCGATCACGCGTGCCGCGGTCACCAGGGCCAGGACCAGCAGGACCCAGGTGGCGATCACGAGGGACCGGTGGCGCACGGACGCCCTGGCCAACGCCGAGACGGCCCGTGCCGCCCGGCCGTCCGGTAACGCAGCAGTCATCGGCACTCCAGCACTGTCGGGTCCCCACCGCGGCGCGGACGGCCGCTCGTCCGGGGACATCCTCGCCGACACCTGCCGAGCACCCGCCGGTGGCCCGGCTCTCCAGTGCCACAGGGTTCGCGGGTGCGGACACCGACAGGGCGTCACCAGTGCCGCAGGCGTTCCGCCATGCGCGCGTGTGTCTCGACGTCGATCGAGCCCTCGGCAAGGCGCATGTCCAGCGCCCGGCGAGTGGCCGTCACCGGCCGGCGCAGCGACAGCACGGCCACCGACAGCGCGGCCCCGATCACCACCAGTCCCATCAGGACCAGCAGGGTCGTCGGGTCGAAGCCGGGTTCGAGGTACCGGTGCACGTCACGTCCTTCCGTCGCCGTCCATTACGCCATCCGGCCCCGCGCCGCCGCCCCGGCCGAAGGTCCCCGATCCGGCGGGCCCGACGTCCCGGGACACCTCCGCACGGGCCGACGACACCGACGGCTCAGCGGCCCGACCGCGCGGAGCGGATCACCCGGCGGTCCACGCCGCCGCGCCGCGGGCGGTCGCCTCGTACACCGCGTTGGCCAGCCTCGCGCCCCACCGGGAACGCGGCCCGCCGTACCGCTCGCCACCGCCGGGCTCCGCGCAGACCACCACCGCGTCGCTGGGCGTGCCGGTCGCGTCGAACCCGGTGTCGCGCAACGCCTGCGCCTTCGCCTCGGTCGCCGTCACCACGGCGTTGACCAGAGCCGAGTCGTCGAGCGGCGCCGGAACCCAGCAGACGGTGTTGATCGTGCCGGCGGTGAACCGCGTCGGTTCTTCCGACAGCGGCACCGGCCGCGCCGCGTTCACCGGGTGCGTCAGCCCGACGGTCGTCACGCACTCCACCCCGTCGTCGGCACCGGTGGTGTACCGCAGGACGCGCGCCGCGGTCAGCAACCCGACCCCGGGACCCTCCAGCCGCCGCTCACCGGCCAGCGAGTTCAGGTGCTCGACCGGATCACGGTGGTACTCGTCGTGCACCTCGACGTTGAGCACCCACCGACACCCGCCCAGTCCACCCCCGACCACGGCGGTGGACACCGCACGCACCTCCACCGGGAACCGCCACACCAACGCCGGACGACCCACGCCCGGCTGGGCCCACACCTCGGGCTCAAGCACCAACACGAGCCGCAACGCTACCGCCCGCGCCGGTGCGCGCTCGTCGCCCCGGGCGACCGGGACAGCCTCGGCCCGGTGTGCGTCCGTCGCGACGACCGATGAGGAAGGTGGCCGGGGCTGGTGACCTTGTGCCCTGCCGGATCGGTGGTCCGCCGGGGCAGTGTCGGCTTCGGGCGCTTCGCCGGGCCGGTGGGGCGACCCGCGTTCACCGCCATTGGAAACGGAAGCGAGACAACAATGTCCGCCATTCGGAACGGCATCGCCGTCACCTCGCTCGTCACGCTGCTCACCGCGACCCCCGCGGTCGCGGAACCCGACCATCGACCCGTCACGCTCGTGGAGCTGCTGCCGTTACCCGGTGACGCGTCGACATCCGCGCGGGACATCGCCGAGGACGGCACGGTGGTCGGGTCCTCGACCCCGCGCGGTTCCCTGTCGCCCCGGCGGGCCGTGCGCTGGGACACCTCCGGGGCACCCACCGACCTGGGCACGTTGGGTGGTGCCACCAGCACCGCGGACGCGGTGAACCGGCACGGTGTGGCCGTGGGCCACGCCCAGCGCGCGGACGGCCGCACGCACGCCGTGAGCTGGGACCGTGACGGCCGCATCCGCGACCTCGGCACCCTGCCCGGCGGCCAGAGCAGCCAGGCCTCCGGCATCGGCCCGGACGGGACGGTCGTGGGCACGTCCTCCACCGCCGACGGGTCGCGGCACGCCGTCCGCTGGGACCCGGAGGGCCGCATCACCGATCTGGGCCTGCCCGCCGGCACTGAGGGCAGTTGGGCCAACCAGGTCAACGCGGCCGGTGACGTCCTGGGCGGCGCGTCGGTCCACACGGGCGGCATCAAGGCCGTGCTGTGGGACCGCGAGGGGAGGATGACGGTTTTGGAAGGGCTCGGCGGGTCCGGCGCCTACGCCTGGGACCTCGGGGAGGACGGCACGGCCGTCGGCCAGGCCGAGACCACCGCCGCCTCCCACCCGGTCCGCTGGGACCATGCCGGACGGGTGACCAGGTTGTCCGACCTCTCCGGCTCCGCCAACGCCGTCGGCCGTGACGGCACGGTCGTCGGGCGGGCCGGTGGCCAGGCGTTGCGGTGGGACCGGCGAGGTGTGCCGACCACGCTGGACCCCGGTGCCGGCGGCGAGTCCGCGTCGGCGGCCGACATCGACCGCCGAGGTCGGGTGGTGGGCGCGGTCCAGCGGACCGACATCGCGGCGACCCGGGCGGTCCGCTGGGACCGGCGCGGCCACGTCACCGAGCTGCCCACCCCGGCGGGCGCCGTGAACGGGGGTGCGGCGAAGAGCAACCGGCGCGGGCAGGCGATCGGTGGTTTCTCGTTCGCCGGCGGGGGTTTCCGCGGCGTGTTGTGGCTGTGACGACGGACCGCGCCGACCCCGGCTGGCCCGAGCTGTCGAGGGACGCTGCCCTTGAGGCCGTCCGTCCGCGCGAGACGCCGTGAGCCCGGCTGTGGCAGCGTGACGCCATGTTCGCCTCGGCCACGCGGGAAACCACAGCGACGAGCGGACATGTGCCGCGCCCAGCCGCACCGATGCCCACCAACGCGGGGTTGCTCGCCTTGCAGCGTACGGCGGGCAACCGCGCGGTCGGCGGTGCGGTGGCCGCTCGGACCGTGGACCACGGTCGCCGCATCCTCGCCGACATCGACCGCGTTCGTGGTGTCCTGGCGGGCCTGCCGCCCCGGTGGCGTGCGGCGCTCGCGCCGGCGGCGGACATCATCGAGGCGCGCCGCCCGGCGCTGGGGCCCGCCGACGCCGCGGCGCTCGTCGCCGCGTTCGACCGCCGCCGCCTCGCCCCGGCGGCCCGGGCGGTCGAGCAGGGACTCCGACGACGGGGACCCGGGACGCCGGTGCAGCGGCTGGCCCTTCCCGCCGCGCCGCCGACGACGGTGCCGTGGGTGGCGCGGCTGGTGCAGGCCGCTGTCGCGGCTGTCGGGGCCGAGGGGTTGGTGGTGCTCGCCATCGCGGTGCTCGTGGTGCTGATCATCATCATGCTGTTCGACCTGGGGCCGGGGTACCGGCCGGACTGGCTGCCTCCGCTCGGTCCTCCCGCCGGGGAGCCCGCGCAGGAGCCCGAACGACCTCGCCCCGCCGAGCCGCCGACGGCAACCGGTCCCGGCCCGGGTCCGGGACCGACGCCGGGTCCCACGCCGGGTCCGACGTCTGTTCCGACGCCTGGTCCCGGACCGGCTCCGGCTCCTGGGCCGGCTCCTGGGCCGGGGCCGACCATCGGTCCCTCGCCGGCGCCGTTGCCCGCGCCCGGACCCTCGCCAGCGCCCGCACCTGCGCCCGCACCCGCACCTGCGCCCGGACCCGCACCGGCGCCAGGTCCGCCGAAACCGCCGCCCGGAGACCACATCAACCTCGTCCTGCCGCCCCCCAAGAGCAGCCCCGACCAGATCACCCGCTACCGCGGCATGCTGGGCAGGCTGGAGGACGACCCGGCGTACGCCCGACCCGCGACCGCGCAGGAACGGGTGTGGGACCAGGGCGTGCGGCCCGGCGGGTCCGGCGACCTCGGCCAGTCCGGGATGTCCCCGCGGACGTTCCGGCGCGGTCTCGCCGTGCTCGGTCTCACGGCCGAGTCGGAGCGCAGGCTCGTCAGCCTGCTGTTCCGGCCGAACTGGGACCGCAACGGCACCCGCCACCCACGCCGGTTCCAGGTGGACCACATCGTCGAACTCCAGGTCGTGCGGCCCGCCGATCGCGCGGTCATGGACTCGTTCTCCAACTACGAACTGCTCGACAGCACGTCGAACGGCTCGTCCGGCTCCCGCCTCGCGGCCAACATCACCGCCGAACGCGCCCGACTGGCCGCGCTCTACGGCCCGATGTGGCTGACGGCGGTCCTCCGGTTCACGCAGATCGTCCCGACGCCACCGCCGTCCGGGCAGCGGTGGACCTCGGCCGAGATCGAGGCGGGTGTGCACATCGACGTGCGCGAGCGCATGGGCCGTTGACGCGCGGCGCGTCAGTCCACCGTGGCCGCCGAGTCCCGTGGTCGTCGCTGTGCGGCCGGTGTCGTCGGCTGGACGTCGCTCCGGGCCGTTCTCGTCACGACCAAGACCCGAGGTGCTCGGCCTGGACGAGTGGCACACGCCGTTGCGCGCTCACGATCGACCCGTCCATCATCGGGTGACCGGGCCGAGTGGTCAGGGTGCGGGTGCGCGGTCGCGGCGCAGGTGTTCGCGTAGGACTTGCAGCGCTCGGTGCTGTGCCACGCGTACCGAGCCCGCGCTCATGCCCAACGCCCGCGCGGTGTCCTCCGCCGACAACCCGACGGCCACGCGCAACACCAGCAGCTCCCGCTTGGCCTCGGGCAGCAGCCGCAACAGTTCCGCCACCCTCTCGGCCTGCTCGCGCCGCAACAGGTGCTGTTCGGGTGTCGGATCGGGATCGACGACCTCGGGCGGCTCGGCGGTGAGGTCGGCGCGGTCCCGGACGGATCTGCGGATCGCGTCCACCACCTTGCGCGCCGCGACGCCGTAGACCAGGCGCACGAACGAGTTCTCGCCCCGTGCCCGGAACGAGGGCAGCACCTGGAAGACCCCGAGCAACGCCTCCTGGACCACGTCCTCCACCGACGCGGCGTCCAGCCACGGCAACCGGCCTCGGCAGTACCTCGACACCAAGGGCCGTGCCGCCGCCAACACCTGCTCCACCGCACCTCGATCCCCCGCCACCGCACGCGACACAGCGCACTCTTCGACGTCCACCAGCCCCTCCCGGCTGTGGTCGGGCAGCCCGGTGCGCCTGCACCGGGCTGCCCGCTCGGCGTCCTACTGGTTGTGGTGGACTTCGATGTCGATGGAGCCGTAGCCGGTGTTGCCGGCCTTGTCGGTCGCGCGGTAGGTGACGGTGTAGATGCGCCCGCCGCCGGTGCCGCTGCGTTCGGCCCTGACGTAGATGCGGCCGTCCTCGGTGATCTCGATGTCGTCGGCGGTGGTGCCGTCGCCTTGGCCGTCGTCGGGTTCGGTGCTGGTGACGCCGACCAGTTCGACGGTGGGGGAGGGGTCGGTGTCGTCGGTCGCGGTGACCTTGGTGTCGATGTGGACCATGCGGTGGTTGGGCGGCCAGATGCTCGTCGGTGTCGCGGTCACGGTGACGGTGGGCGCGACGACGTCGCCCGGGGCCACGGCCTCTTCGAAGATCTTGCGCAGGATCTCGGCGTAGTCGGCGGCCGACCCGTTCGGGCGGAAGAAGAACAGTCCACCGGTCTCGCGGGCGAGTTGTTCGAACACGACGCGGGCCGAGGGCGTGGCCGCCGCCGTGCCGAGGCCCGCGGTGGCCGCGACGCAGTCGCCGGAGAGCATCACGTGGACGGGAACGCCCAGGCCGCGCGCCCGCGCGATGGCGGGGCCGATGTCGCCGCTGTGCGGTGAGGCGTCGGTGACCAGGACGATCTCGCCGGCGCTGTCCTCGTCGGCGGTCAGCCGGTCCAGGGCCATGTTCAGCGCGCCGAGGGAGTCCTCGGGGCAGTCGCCGCCCCCGCCGGCGGACAGGCCGTTGACCGCGGCGATCGCGGCGGCGGTGTCCTCGGTGTTGGCCAGGCGCAGGGACGGGCTGTCCTTGAAGCTGATCAGCTCGTAGGAGACACCGCGTTGCACCTGGTCGTAGTCGGTGTTGCGGGAGCCGATGAAGCCGGCCAGCGCGCTCTTCACGCCGGCGAGCTCGTTGCCCATCGAGCCGGTGTCGTCCACGGCCAGTTCCACCCGCAGCGGCGGCCAGGTGGCGACGACGTTCTGCACCTTGACCTCGCCGCCGCACGAACCGGTGTGCGTGGTCTCCATCGCGGTGCGGTTGATCGGGTTGCGGGCGCCGCCCGCGGCTTTGAGGATCCGGAAGTCCACCTGGGCGCCGGTGGTCAGGAAGTCGTCGGCGAAGATGAACCCGTTGCGGATGCCGCCGACGGGGTCCCGGGAGACCGTGGAGGCCATGAACCCGCTGACCGCGGCGGTCTGCGCGCCGAACGGGCAGGTCACGACGGTCTTGCCCTGGCCGACGATGTCCCCGCCCGCCGCCCGGATCGTGGAGACCACGCTGCCCAGCCCGAAGAAGACGCCCGCGGCGCCGACCTCGCCGCGCGGGTCCTCGACGGTGATCTGCTTGGTGGCGCGGTCGATGCCGTAGACCTTCGCGGGGTCGAGCTGGTTGAGGTGCTGGAGGCCGAGCCCGTGCAGCAGTTCCCCGAGCAACGGCTCCTGCGCCACCGCGGCCCGGCTGTACTCCGCCGACAGCTCGGCGAACCCGGCGATCGGTGTGGTCGGATCGGTCTCGGCGGCCGCGTGCGGCGCCCAGGAACACATCCCCAGGACCAACGCGGCGACCGGTAAGAGTCTTCGTGCTGTCATGTTCCCTCTTTCGATCGGGTGATGCGTACTCCCGACGTGTCGCGGCCCCTGCACGCGCCGTTATCCCCACGGCCGGACATCACCCGTCCGGCCCCTGCCGGCCGATGCAGCAGTTGCGGAGGTCTTGGGCGGACCGGTGCTGCGGTATAGCTGGTTCGTCGGTGGTGATCGGTCCGGGATGACCTGGGGGACGGCATGTCCGATGTTCGGGGCCGGGGCGCGGTGGTGCTGCCAGTCGTGGGGCTGGCGTGGGTGGCGCTGGCCGCCGTGGGCGCTTCGGCGGGGTTGTTCGAACGTTCGGTGGGGTCGCCCCCGATCCGGGTGGCGCTGGCCGCCGGCGTGCCCGTGCTCGTGGCGGGGTTGGCGTTGGCGTTCTCGGGCCGCTTCCGGGCTTGGGCGCGGTCGCTGGACCTGACGTTGCTGGTGACGATGCAGGGCTGGCGGGTCGCGGGGTTTGTGTTCTTGGCGTACTACGCCGTGGGCCTGTTGCCGGGCGGGTTCGCGCTGCCGGCGGGCCTCGGGGACCTGGTGGTCGGCCTCACCGCGCCTTTCGTGGCCAGGCGGCTGGACCGGGGTCGCGGGTGGTTCCTGGCATGGACGGTGTTCGGGGTGCTGGACTTCGTGGTGGCGGTGACCCTGGGGGCGATGCACGACGTGGGCGCGACCGGGGTCCTGGCGGACGGCACGGTCTTGACGGCTCCCATGGCCCACTTGCCGTTGGTCCTGATCCCGACCGCGGCGGTGCCGTTCCTGACGATCGTTCACATGCTGTCGCTGGTTCGGGCACAGCACCGCTCAGCTCTCGCAACGTCCGTGAGTTCGCGGTGGTAAGCGGTCCCTGGGCTGGTGGACGATCGCGTCAGTGCCCGGACAGACGGGGAGGGTCGCACGTCGTGCGACCCTCCCCGGTCGGATGTGCAGCATGCGACGTCGCCAACTTGGCTGTGAGTCGCTGCGTGCGATCAAGTTTGTGCACAGTCGAACCCGCCTACGGTGAGGGATGTTCGACGGCATCACGAGTCGAACGGTGTTCGTTGAATGCCACCGGGCCGAGCGAGCTCGCCCTTGTCGTGCCGTTCCACGCCTCTCTCCACCCGGTCCTCCTTCTTCACCATCAGCCGCAGACTGAGGACCACTCCGACGGCTATCAGGAGCGGTGGCGCCAAGGCTTGAGCGATGATCCAGTTCCCGGTTCCCGCGGTGAACACCATGACCGTGTACGCCATGACCACCGTCGTGACTCCTGCCATTCGACGCAGGTCCCACAGGTTGAGGTGCGCATCGGCTCCCGCTGTCGGCCATCGGGGTCCGTGTTTCGCGACGACGCGTCGACACCGTCGGGACTTGGTCGCGTGGTTGGCCAATCGGAGCTCCTTGCCGGTGAGCACCCTGGGTACGGCCGTGCCGGCGGGCTGCGCCGGCGAGTCGAACCAGACGATCTGCGACTCGCTCGCCGCGCCCTCCGAGCACATCGCCGCCCAGTAGGCCTCGAAGACGCGTGAAGCCCTCGGTGCGACCAACGACACCGCGCAGCCCCGGAGGTCGGGCCGATAGCCCTCCTCTTGACCGGTGAGCAGGAACTCGTCCGGATTCGGCAGAGCACCGGACGCGAACAGGCTCGACGGCGTTCCGGGGCACAACGACGCCGCGTCGCTGACCACGATGACCTGCTTCGGCGCCCAGGCGCGCACCGCGAACCGCATCGCCCAGGCCAGTCCCTCCAGCCGGTGGAGCAGCTCCTCCTCCGACGACCTGCGCCGAGCGCGGACCGCGGTGACCACCCGACCTCGACCCGACCTCGGTCCGGCCACGCCGAGGTACCGTTCGAGCATCGTGTCGCTTTCATCCGACAGGCGAGCGGGGTGCACGACGTTCAACTCCAGTGGATCGGTCTGCTTGCCGTCCACCGTCACGAAGACCACCGTCAGGCGCTCGGAGTGCGGGTAGCCGGCGGTGAGTTGTCGCAGGAGGAGCTCGCGGACGCGGGTGAAGGCCGACAAGCGGTCGTCGGGGCGGTGGACCTCGTCGAGGATGACCATCAACGGCGGTCGCCACCCGGTGTCCGGGACGCGCGGCTCGAAGGCCGGTGGGTTGCCGGGTCCGTCGACGACCTCCTGCGGCCGCGCTGTCGGCGTCGCGACGAGGTTCGCGCTGCCCACGACCACCGGCTCGCCGGTCAGGATGGTCTTCCAGGTGCCGGTACCCCGGTGCGAGAACAACGCGTGTGCGCACCTCCTGGCCAGCGCCAACGCGTCTTCCGCTTGTTGCAGTGCTCCCTGTGCGTGCGGCGGGCGGTCCTCGGCCGGCTCCACCGCGAGCGAGATGTCGATCTGCTCGCGCAGGGCGGAGGACTCCGCTATGAGGAACGCCCCGACCGCACCCAGGATCTCGTCGATCGAACGCTCCTCCTCGTGCGTCGTCGGTGGTGGCGCGTTGGCCACGCTTTCGTGGGTGTCGTCGTCGGGCATCGCGCCGAAGAGCCATGACTCCAGTGCGTGCCAACGGTCGGCGGGGGTTCGGGCCCGCACGGGATTGATCACCCCGTCGGGTCGCAGGCTCAGGCGAAGGTGAACGTTGTCCAGGGCGATGACACCTTCGCTCGCCTTGATCAGGATCGCCCTCCGGAGTGCCCCGGCGACGTTCTTGCCGAGCGGACCGAAGCGCGTCGGGCTCTGGTCAAACATGAAATCCAGAATGACACGGGCCGGTTCGGCGGCACCAGGACAATCATGAATGCGGGCGGTGCGTGCGCGAATTCATGAACGGTATATTGCCGGCCGACGAGTTGACCTAGCCTCCGACGCATGACAGACGCCGAGGTTCCGCCGCCGGGAATCGAGGGAAGCGCCCGGGCGCCGGACCGGTCCGGTCCCGAGGTGGTGGCGGTGGCCGGCGGCGCCGCCGGCGCTCGACCGTCACGACCCGAAGACCTCTACCGCGACGCCTACGCCTTGGTCGTCCGCGGCCCGGGTCTCCCGAGCGAGCGGTTGGTGCAGGAAGTCGTGTCGCAGTGCGAGGCGCACGGCGTCGACGTGGTCGTCCAGCCGGTCGCGGATGTCCGGCTGGGCACGCTGGGCCGCTACGACATGGTGTTCCTCGTGCTGGAGGTTCCGCACACCGGACGCGACGCGAAGATCATCCACGTCTCGGTCGAGTTGCTCAAGGAGTACCGCCGCCGCCGGCCCGAAAAGCTGGGCGCGATCCTGCAGGCCGGGCGTCGGATCCCGGGGGCCGGTGCCGTGCGGCTGGTCCTGTGGGCCCCGGGGCGCGACGCCGATGGTCCCGACCCGACGGTCGGGTGGCCCCACTGCACCAGGAAGGTCGTCGCGGACCACCGGGACTTGGGCGACCTGTTCGAGGTGTACCGGGGAGGTCCGGACGACGATCCCTCGGAAGCCCTGATCCTGCACGGCCGCAGGTGTTGGGCCCTCCTGCGGTCATGGGGGGTGCGGTCGTCGGAGGAGGTCTCGGAAATCCTGCGCATCATCCTCGACTGCGTCAGCCACTACGACGACGAGAGGTTCTCGACGACGCGCAGGCCGCTGCGCGGGGTGTCCGACCACAACCGCCTCAAGTTGGTGCTGGAGGAGCCCCAGTTGAAGCCGAGGTCCCAGGACTTCCCGCGCATCGACGGGAAGACCTACGAACGGAAGAAGACCAACTTCAAGGAGTCCGGGGCGAAGGTCGTCCGCTACACCAGGGAGAAGATCAACGACGTGTACCCGTGGGTGTCGCGTCCGAACGGGCGCGACAAGACCAAGGGCAGCGTCGCGGAGTTCCACGAGTTCTACCAGGCGCTGACTTACGTGAGCAACCTGCCGGCGGAATTCCGACAACGCCTGAACGAGCCATGATCGACTCGCCCGGACCGCTCATGAATGGTTCATGAATCCAGTGCCGCCGGAATCATGAAAACATGCGGGAATCACGCATCTCGCCCGCCGAAATGCGGTGTGCGCCTGCGACAACTGTGGTGTGAACATCGATCAGCGGCGCATGTGCGCGAAGACCCAGCCCCACCCCCGGCCGACGCCCTCCGCGACGTGCGTCGGCCCGCGGACCGCGTTCGGGGCCTCCGGCGGAGAGCAGACCTCGGGAGGGCGGCCGGCGCGGAACTCGGCCGGCGGCGCGCGCGGGGGTCAGCGAACCCCGGCGACGGCCTCACCGCCCGCCAACCGCTCCAGGCTCCGTCGCACCCGGGTCGCGTCCGAGGCGCGTCCGTGCTCCTCGAACCGGTCCAACGCCGCCCGCCACGCCGTGCGTGCCCGGTCCGGCCGCCCGGCGGCGGCATGGGCATGGCCGAGGCTGTCCAGTGTGTTGGCGGACGCGGCGGTGTCGCCCAAGGTGTCGAAAAGTCTCAGCGCCTGTTGGTACAGGTCTACGGCGCGATCGGGCGAGCCGGTCCGGAGGTCGATGTAGCCCAGGCTGTCCAGGGTCGCCGCCTCGCCGTCGGTGTTGCCCTGGCGACGGTTGAGGGCGAGCGCGGCTCGGCAGGCCTCTCGTGCGGTGTCGTAGTCGCCCAGACGGGCGGCCAGCCAGCCGACCTGGTTGAGCGCGTTCGCTTCCCACGCCTGTTGGTCCAACGTGCGGTAGAGGTGCAGTGCCCGGCGGGCGTGCCGGAGTGCCCGGCGGTCGTCGCCTTGCCGTGCGCGGGACCAAGCGAGCATGTGGTGCGCGTGCGCCTGCTCGGTCACGTCCTCGAACCGCACGGCCAACGTCAGCGCTTCGCGCAGGTGGTCGGTGGCGTCGTCGTGGCGGTCCAGGCGCGCGTAGGCGCGACCGAGGAGTCGGTGAGCGCGGCTCCGCGCGGGATGGGGCAGGTGGCGGGCGGCCTCCAAGGCCGCCCGCCACACGACGACGGCGTCCGCGCGGTGGCCTCGGCGGCCGTGGAACGCGGTCAACGCCCACGCCAGCTTCCACACGACCTCGGGTCGGCGCTGGGCGGTCGCGATCCGGCGGCACGCGAGCAGGTGCGGGTACTCGGTGTCCAACCAGGACAGCGCGGCCGGGTCGTCGGGAAGCGGGTGGTGCTGGGTGCCCGCTGCCGCCTCGGCCGGTTCCAGTGGTTGGGCGTGGGGTTCGAGCAGACGATCGGCCGCGCACGCGGTGTGCAGGTAGAAGTCGACGACCCGCTCCAGGGCCGCGCGGCGCACCGGTTCGGCCAGGCGTTGGGCGAGCGCGGCGGCGTAGCCGCGGATCAGGTCGTGCATGGTGAACCTGCCCCGCGCGCGCCGGTCGATCAGGGAGGCGTCCTCCAACACGCGCAGCACTTTGCGCGCGGCCGGCACGGGCAGGCCGATCAGCGACGCGGCGGCGGGCAGGCCGGTGTCGGGTCCCGGGGCGACACCCAGCAGTGCGAACGCCTGCCGCTGGGTGGCGGTGAGGCCGCTCAACGACCACGACAGCACGGTGGGCAGGCTCGCCGCGGGATCGGTGTCGTGCTCCAGCATCTCCAGCCCGAGTTCGCGCAGCTCGGCTGTGAACTCCTGCAACGGCACGGTGGGCCGGGTGTGCGCGTGACGGGCCATGATCGACAACGCCAGCGGGTAGTGCCCGCACAACTTCACGAGGTCGTCGGCGGTGGCCGGCTCCGCGGTCACCCGCGTCCGACCCAACCGTCCCGCCATCAGCGCGTGGGCCTCGTCGCCGGACAGCACGTCCAGCTGGAGGTGCCGCGCGCCGTACCGGTCGATCAGCGATGCGAGCTTGGTGCGGCAGGTGATCAGGACCGCGCAGGTGGGGCTGCCCGGCAGGAGCGGCTCGACCTGGTCCGCGGACGCCGCGTTGTCCAACACGACCAGCATCCGCCTGCCCGCGACCAGGCTGCGGAACATCGCGGCCTGCGCACCGAGCTGGGCCGGCACCCGGCCGGGTTCCACACCCAGGGCGTCGAGGAAGCCGCGCACGGCGACATCCGGTTCCACCGGCCTGCCGGTGGGGCTGAACCCCTGGAGGTCGACGAACAACTGGCCGTCCGGGAACAGCTCCAGCCTCCGGTTCGCCCAGTGCAGCGCCAACCAGGTCTTGCCGATGCCGCCCGCACCACCGACGGTCGAGATCGCGGTCACCGCCGCCCGACCCGTCGGCCCGCGTGGCAGCGGGACCGCGCTGGGGTCCAAGGCCAGGTCCAGCGCGGCCAGGGCGTGCGCCCGTCCCGCGAACATCGGCGGTGGCGCGGGGAGCTGGCGCGGCACGAACGGGCCCGCCGGTGTCGGCGGGTGGTGGACGTGCAGCCCGCCGTGCACCACCCCGGCCTGCACCAGGTCGCCCGTGACAGTGGCGCCCACCGATGTCACGCGGTCGGCACTGTGGTCGGGCACCACCATCGGCGACACCCCTCCCCGTCGCATCTCCTCGGCGGTGTTCAGCCGATCCAGGATGCCGCCGGGGCTCCAGGCGCTCCCCGAAAAAGTACGGGCTCGCCACGGCAGGACTTCAACGCCGGTCGTCAGCCGGTGTGGGCCGGTTCCATGAGGAGGTCGGTCACCGGGCGGCGGGGGGTTGGGGGGACCGGGGAGCCGAAGCCGATGCGTAGCACCGTTTGCGGGAAGATCGTTCCGCCGAGGTTGCGGCGTAGTTCCTCGCGCACCGACGGCACTTCGATGGCCTGCGACATGAACGACGCGGACAGGCCGAGGTCGGTGGCGGTGAGCAGGACGCGTTGGAGTGCTTGTCCCGCTTGGAGTTCGGCGAACTCGCCGGCCATGAACGAGCAGAGCACCGTGACCAGCGGGTCGGATTCGTAGTCCTTGCCCGGGACTCGTTCCGCCGCCTGGAAGTCGCGCATCGCCCACTCGTCCTGCAGCTCGGGGCGGATGCCCGCGGAGGTGGGCGGGACGCCGTCCACGGACCGGGGACCGGTCCACTCGCCGAGTTCGGCGCGCACGGCCGGGTTCTCGTTCTGCATGCGGTGCGCCTTGGCCACCAGGCCTTGCAGCCGGCCGCGTTCGACGTGGTCGGGCAGCACGTGCAGCCAGCAACGCTCCCGTTCGGCCGCGCGGGCCAGGGCGTGGCGGTGGGCCACGGGCACCGGGACGTCGCGGAAGGGTTTGCGGTTGGTCCGCCGGATCGGCACCGCCGCGATCAGGCGGCGCACCTCGTCGTCGAGGAGGTGGTGACCGCCGGCGCGGACGGTGGCCAGCGCTCCCGGCGCGTCGGCGCCGGGCAGGAGGGTGACCAGGGGGCGGATGCCGTGGGCGCGCAGTCCGAGGCGCAGGTTGAACAACGCCGCGCCGCACGCCAGGCGCAGCTCGCGGTCCTGCGGGTCGGTGGCGGGCAGCCGACGGGTCGGGTCGGCGTGCAATTCGATCCGGTCGGGTCGGACCCGGAACCGCCACGGCTGGGTGTTGTGGACCGACGGGGCCAACGCCGCCATCGCGAGGACCTCGCCCACCTGGTCGCCGTCCAACCCCAACGCGCCGCTCAATCCGTGCATCGTGCCACCCCGCAGACATCAGCCGTTCCCATTGCTGCCTCCACCTTCGCCCCGCCCACCGCACCGGGCACACGGGCGAAGGTCCCTTCCGGACAGGGTCGGATCGCGAGACCCGGACGGCACAACGGTTCGGCCGAGCGCGGCCCGAGAGGCGACGAGGACCCGGTCGTGCGCGAACCGGACGGCAGCCGGTGTCCCGTCGCCGGCGGGGTGGTGCGTGGTCACGGTCCGAAGGTGAGGTCGGCGCGGGTGAGGTCGAGTTGGGCGTAGGTGAACGGCCCGTCCGGGAGGTGCCAGACGGCGGTGGCCCGGCGCGGGCGGATGCGGTCGGCGACCAGGCACCAGCCGTCGACGGGGGTGGACCAGCGCGCCCGGACCAGTCCGGTGGGCAGCGCGGCCCAGCGGTCCTCGGTGCTGAACTCGACCGGGGCGCCGCGCTCGTCCACGGTCACTTGGGCGGTGACGGTGGTGCGGTGGTCGGTGAGGGCGAGTTCGAAGGTGCGTTCGTCTACCGGGGTCCAGTGCACGGGCATCCGCAGCAGCATGGACGGGGCGAGCAGCACGGCGTCGTTGAGCAGCGTGACGAGTTCGCCGGCGTCGAACTCGGGTCCCTGCCCGTCGGCGAGGGTGAACATGCCCAGGGCGGTGGCGCGCATGCGGCCGTGCCCGTGGGCGTAGACGTCGGTGGCCTGGACCGGGATGAGGTGCGCGAGCATGAGCCGCATCCGGAAGTCGCGGCTGAGGGTCGTGGCGTCGTTGTGCTGCCACGTCGTGCAGGCCAGCCAGTTCTGACCGGGCCGGAGGCGGAAGTGGCCGCGCACGGTGGCGTCGAACGACCCGTCGGCCGGGCGTCCGAGCACGCGGGTGAACCCGAGGTAGCGCCGCGCCGGCCCGGGCAGGTGTTCGATGTCCTCCTCGGTGACCGCGGCAGGGTTGGTGGCAACGTTCGTCATGGTGCACCTCCACCACCCAGGCTGCACGGCGGTCGGGCCCGCGGTCAGGGTCGAAGGCAACGACCGACCCGGGACTTCCGTCCGGTGGGCGGCTGCCGGCGGTTCCTCACTACTCGCCCTCGGAGTTGCCCGGCGTGGCCGCCTGGTTCCTGGCCGGCGTTGCGACTAGGACAGACTTGCTCCGCAAGAGGTCGGCTGTTCGAGCGAGAGGGGCGGAGCGGTGCGGTACGGGCGGTCTGACGACGAGTGGCTGCGGTTGGTCGAGGCGGGGAAGGCGTTCCTCGTCGAGCAGGCGGCGTTGAGGCGCACCACCACCTACACCGAACTGAACGCGGTGTTGGTCAGGCGCACAGGAGTACGGGCGTTCGACTTCCAGCACGTCTCCGAACGGGCCGCGCTCGGTGAGCTGCTCGGCCAGATCGTCGAGAACACCTTCGTGGAGACCGGTGGTCTGCTCCTCAGCGCCCTGGTCCAGTACCTCGACGCGAACGACGCCGGATCCGGCTTCTACGCCTTGGCCAGGGCCAAAGGTTTGCCCGTGCCCGCAGGCGCGGCCGATCGGCAGCTCTTCTGGGCCGGTCACGTGCAGAAGCTGCACCAGCGCTACGCGCGGCCCTCCCGGGGTGGTGGACGGGACTGATCTGTCGGCGCAGGGCTTCTCCAGGGGTGATCGTGATCAGCCGGCACATGTGGGGCGGTCGAACTCGCGCCCCGCCTGGGCGGACGTGCGACGCTCGCCGAGGCGCGCCCGCAACCACGACACGGAACCGCACGAACATGCGGATGACCGACCGGAACTCCCACCGGGTGAATCCACGACGAGTGGCGGAGGACGCGGTCGGTCGACACGACAGCCGACGTGCCCGAGCCGGTCGGACCGCTGGCGGACCTCGCGGAGCGGGTCGTGTCGTCGGTCGCGCTCCAACGCTGCTGGGCGGCGGGTGGCGCTGTTCCCGGCGGACCCGTTGTCGGTGGTGGCTTGCCGTACCGGAACGGAGTCCGCAGGACTGCGGCGTCCGGCGGAGTGTTTGCCACCGGAGGGTTGGGTTGCTAGAAATCCGGGTTTGCGGCACCGGCGCGCCGGAGGGGTCGGGATGGTGGAGACGGGTCGGCACGCGGTTCATCGGGCGATGGTTCTGGTTGACGTCGAAGGGTTCGGGGCGGCTGCTCGGACGTTGCCGCACCAGTTGCGGACGCGGACGGTGTTGTACGACGTCGTTCGGGAGGCGTTGGCGGCGGCCGGTGTGTCGTGGGACGGGTGTTATCACGAGGATCGTGGCGACAGCGTGTTCGTGTTGGTTCCGCCCCAGTACCCGAAGGGGCCGCTGGTGGAGGTGCTGCCCGGCGCGTTGGCGCGGGCAGTGGGGCGGCACAACGAACGTGGACCTGAGGCCGCGCGGGTGCGGTTGCGGGTCGCGGTGCACGCTGGGGAGGTCGCCTTCGACGAGCACGGTGCCACCTCGACGTCGCTCACCACCGCCTTCCGCCTCCTCGACGCCGGGCCGCTGAAGGTCGCCCTCGCCGGGTCGTCCGGTGTGGTGGCGATGATCGTGTCCGAGTCGATCTTCCAGGAGGTCGTGCGGCAGTCGGCGGCCATCGACGCGGCGACGTTCCGGCCGGTCGAGGTGGCGGTGAAGGAGGTTCGTGAACGGGCTTGGGTTTCGTTGCCCGATCGCCCGTATCCGGCGGTTGCCGGTGGGACCGACCTGGACGAGGAGTTGCGGGCCTACCTCAGCGCCGCGCACCGGGTCGCCGAGGAGCACACCTACGACCCGGAGGACGCGCCCGCGCTCCCGGAGATCTACGTGCGGCAGCGCAGCCGGCAGTCCGCCGGCGAGAACGCCACGGGTGTCGAGCCGTTCGAGGCGGTGATCGGCCGGGCGGAACGGGTGTGCGTGGTCGTCGCCGGTCCGGGTGGCGGGAAGTCCACGGCGCTGCGGATGCGGTTGCGGGACGCGGCGGCCGGACTGCTGGACGGCGCGAGCGGCGCGGATCGGGTGGTTCCGGTGTGGGTCAGTGCGCGGGCCTTGGTGGACGACGGGACGCCGATCGCCGAGGCGCTGGCCGAAGCGACCGTCAGGCTGAGCAGGAACGCGCCCGACCCCGGACTGCCGGCGGAACGCTTCCGGCGGAGTCCGTGGCCGGGAGCGCGGTGGCAGGTCCTCGTGGACGACCTGGACGAGGTGGCCGACGCCAAGCAACGTCGTGCCGTGCTGGAGAAGGTGGCCAACGCCGCCGCCCACGCGCCCCAGCTGTACCAGTTCGTCGTCGCGACACGTCCGCTGCACGAGCAGGAACTGGCGGTCCTCGGCAAGCGGACGCCGCACCACGAGTTGCTGCCGTTCACCACCGACGACCTGCGCACCTACGCCGAGAAGTACTTCGCCGCCCGGTGGGAGGCGACCGAGGCCGCCCGCCACGCCGAGTTGTTCGCGCACGCCGTGGAGGCGGCTTCGCTGGAGGAGCCGGCCGGAACGCCCCTGATGGCGTTCATGCTCTGCCGCCTGTACCTCGCGGCACCGGACCGGCGGCTGCCCGTGGGCCGCACCGCGCTGTACGGGGCGTTCACCGACCTGGTCTACGACAACAACCACCACAAGCGGGTCGCCGACAGCCACGAGGAGTTGGTCGCGCGACTCGTGGACCGCGTCCAGAGCCCGAAGGAGCGCGCGGACACCGCGACCGCCGCGCGGCGGGCCCACGAGGCGGTGTCCGAGCTGGTCGACCTGCTCGCGCACCACTGGCGCGGCGACCCGGCCAGTCCGCTGGTCGAGGTGGTGGGCGGGCACCGGTCGGTCCGAAGACCCCGCAAGATCCGCCCGGAGTGGTGGGAGGCGTTCCTGGAGGACCTGCTCCGGCTCACCGGGCTGCTCGTGCGCGGCCCGGGTGGCCTGCGCTTCGCCCACCAGACGTTCCTGGAGTACCACGCCGCGCTGCACGCCACCCGCGACCCGGCTCGGCGCGCACGCATGATCAAGGCGTTGATGCCGTCCCTTCGAGGGGACATGGAATCGGCGCGCTACCCCTCCCCGGAGGCGTCCTACCTCGGGTTCGTCCTGGACCAACTGCTCCTCAACGGGGATTCCGCCGGTGAGGCCGAGCGGCGACTGGCGGCCGTGGCGGAGCACGGCAGCATCCGGACGATCCACTTCCTGGTCATCCAGGCGACGCACCTGCGGACCGCGATACCGGTGGACCCGCTGATCCGGCGACTGCGTCACCTGATCGAGCACCGCTCGGTGTACGACCCGATCGACACCGTGGTGTACGCGGCGGCGTGGCTGTCGTTGTTCGAGGGCCACCGGGACGACGGCGCGGCCGTGCTGGCCCGGTTCGTGGAAGACGACGGCGAGCGGATCTGGGACCGCATCCAAGCCGCGACCTACCTGGGCGCGTTGGAGGAGCACGAGGAGGAAGCCGCGCGGTGGTTGCACCGCTTCATCGCCGCCCCGCTGCTCGAACCCGACGAGCGCACGAAGGCCGCCCAAGCGTTGGCGCGGATCGAGAGCCACCGGCACCGCGCCGTCACGTGGCTCAACCGGTTCGCCGGTGAGGAGCGCTGGAAGCCCGGGGACCGAATCGCCGCGGCGCGGGCGTTGGCGACGATACCGAGCGAGGTGCCGGCCGCGGCGGCGTTGCTCACCGCCTTCGCCGACGGGTTCCCGACCGACGACGACCGCGTGGCGGCGGCGTGGTACCTCGCGACGATCGAGCCGTGCGAAGCCGAGGGGGCCGTGTTGCTGGTCCGGTTCCTGGAGGACCCGGCGGTCGACGACACGGCGCGCACGTGGGCGGCGTGGGGGTTGGCCCAGCTCGACGGGTTCGAGGAGATGGCGGTCGAGTGGTTGGTGCGGTTCGTCGGACAGCGGGACGTGCGCGGCGAGGCGCTGCAACGGATGGCCCAGGTCGCGCCGGACGCGTGCGTGGCGGCGCTGGAGCGCATCGCCGAGGACGCGGCGGAGCCGCCGGCCACCCGGGAACGGGCGGCCAGGATCGCCGGGTCACGCGACCGGCCGTTGATCGACATGGTGCGCGAGCTGGGCTGATCCGCGGGGGCGGACCAGGAGGGACGCCCACAGCAGCGGGCCGTCGCCGAACGTCGGCAGGCTGCCGCACGCCACCGTGAGCCGCCGCACGCGGGCGAGGTCCGGGTCGGTCGTGGCCCGGCGTGGCGGGCCGCCCCGGTGCCGGGTGGCCAGGGTGAGGCGGCTGGGGAAGAGTTCGGCGGTCACCACCAGCGTCACGCCGGCCGCTCGCGGCATCGTCCGAGCGAGGTGACCGGCGACCGGCACGGCGTGCGGTGCCACGTCGGGCAACCGCCAGGCGGCGCACGTGCGGCGCGTGAAGTCCTGCGCCAAGGGCGGGGCGTCGGCGTCGGCGGTGAGCCGTGCCTCGTCGCGGCGGCGTTCCGGGAGCGCGTCCGTGGCGTCCAGCGCGGCGTCCAAGCGGTCGTAGCAGGGCAGGAAGCGGCTCAGGCCGGTGCGGATGACCAGGCGGCGCTGCCCCCCGGTGGTGGCGACCAGGATCAGCGGCGTGCCCGACCACGGGTTGGTGCGCAGCCACACGGTGGCGAACACGCTCGTCAACGGGTCGCTGACCACGTCGAGGTCGGGTCCCAGGACGACGATCACCGCCGAGGGTCCTTCGGCGACGTGCTTGAGCAGCTCCTCCCGGAGCGCGGTGTAGGTGGACGGGTCGAGTCGTCCGTGGGGCGACACCACGATCGCGTCGCCGTGCGGCGTGGCCTTGAGCCTGGAACCGGTCATGGCCGTCCTCGGGGCAGTGGGTGTCTGCCATTGGTAGCGCGGATGGGAGCGGGCGACCGCGCTGGTCCGGCGGTATCGCCCGAATGGCCTGCCCCCACGCCGAAGTTCACCGCCGCGCCGCGACCCGATGCTCCTAATGTGGACGGTGGTGCCGATGAACGCCCAACGGGACTCGGGCGGCCGGGTCCGTCCGGGAGGAGGAGGAGCCGTGTGCGCGAGTCCTCTCCACGTGGAACTGGCCGGCGAGGGCGGGGTCTGCGTCGTGAGCTTCTCCGGCGGGATGGAATCGCGCGACCACGTCCTGGTGCGCGACGCCGTGCTGCGGACGGCCGTCACCCGCCCTTCCGCGGTGGTGGTGGACCTGACCGCCTTCGCGGCCGTGCCGCCGACCGCTGCCGCGGCGGCGCTGGCGGTCCGGGCGCAGGTCGCCGACTGGCCGGGCACCCCGATCCTGCTCGCCGGGGCGGAGGACGCCCACCGGTGGGGCCTGCCGCGCCACGTGAGCGTCGCCGCGGCGGTGGCCGCCGTGGACGGGGCCCGGCCGCCCCCGATGGCGTTGCTGGCCGTTCCGCGGTCGTATGCGGCCGGGTTCGCGTGCGAGGCCGCCGAGAAGGCGTGCTGGGCGCGGGGGAGGGGCGACGTGGCCGCGATGGCGGGGCGGGTGGCGTGGCGGATGGTGGCGTTGCTGCACGACGCCGTGCGGCCCACGATCGCGTTCGACTGGCGTCCCGGGCTGCTCGTGGTCGTGGTGGGCGACGACGAGCCCGTGCCGTGCGGCCTGGCCGACGTGGGCCGCATCGCGGCGGCCGGCCCGGTGGTGCGCTGCGGGTGGTCGGGGACGTGGTCGGGCGGGTCCGTCATCTGGGCGGCGGTGCACCTGAACGGACCTGCTCAGTCGTGAGACCGTGGATGGGTCATGGCACAGGACGAATCGCATTCGGCCGACGAGTGGAAAGCGGGTCTGTGGAGCCGCATCCACGACCTCGCGGTGCAGGACGGCGTGGGGATCGCCCAACGGCACGTGTGCGCGGTGGCCGGGAAGGTCCTCGACGCCGAGGACGTCGTCGTCTACCACCTCACCACCGACGGCCGCTGTGAACCGGCGGCGCTGACCGGTCCCGGCGCCGACCGGCTCAGCGAAGCCGAGATCACCCTGGGCGAAGGGCCGGCGCTGGAGGCGCTGGACACCGAGTGCCCCGTGCTGGCCCAGGACCTGACCGCGCACGACGGCTTGGTGCGCTGGCCGGTGTTCGCGCCGTTCGGGGTGTCCTGCGGGGCGGGCACGGTTTCGGCGTTCCCGGTGGTGATGGGCGCGGTCGTGGTGGGGTGCCTGGAGGTGTTCCACCGCGGTCCTGTCGAGGCCGGTTCGGAACTGGTGGTGGACGGGCTGTTGCTGGCGGACGCGGCGTTGCGGGTGTTCGTCGGCGCCGGGCCGACGGTGCCCGGGGTGGACCCGGCGGTGGACGCGATGGAGGCGCGGTGGGTGGCGGTGCACCAGGCGACCGGCGTGGTGGCGGCGCAGTTGGGCACGAGCCTGTCGACGGCTTTCGTGCGGATGCGGGCGCACGCCTACCTGACCGGCACGCGGTTGGCCGATGTGGCGGCGGATGTGTTGGCGCGGAAGCTGGTGTTCAGCTTCGGGGCGGACCCGGACGGCCGGCCGGGGTGACTCGGGCTCGGAGCACAGCTGGGGGCTGCGAGGGTGGTGAGGCGGTGGAGTTCCTGGGTGATGCCGGTGGCCAGGACGTCCAGGTCCGGGGTGGTGGTTCGGTCGCCGGTGATGCCCATGGTCAGGTTGTCCTGGTAGGTCAGGGCGGCGATGCCGGTGCGTAGGTCCAGGGCCAGTGGGACGTAGGGGAGGATCTCCGTGACGGCGCGTCCGGCCAGGGTCAGCGCGTGGCGTGGGCCTGGCACGTTCGTGGTCACCGTCGTGATGCTTCGCTGGGGGAGATGCGCGCCCAGTCGCACGCCGGACGACAGCAGGCGTGGGCAGGCGTGTCGTGCCAAGGCCAGGAACGCTTGTCCGGCATCGGACTCGCCGGTTCCCCGGCGGTGGCGCATGGCCCGGTGCACCTTGCCCAGCGCTTCCAGCGGGTCGGTGATGTGGATGGGCAGGAACGGCAGTCGCACGGAGACCGCGTTGCCGCCCGAGCCTGTCCGCTCGTCCCGGACCGACACCGGCACCAGCGCGCGCACCGCTCGGGGGCAGGGCGGTTCGCCGCGGGCGACGAGGAGGTCGCGCAAGCCGGCGCTCACGGCGGTGAGCACCACGTCGTTCACGGTGGCACCGAAGGCGCGCCCGACGGCGGCCACCTCCGGCAGGGACGTCCGGACCACCCGGTAGCGGCGGCGCGAGCCGATCGGGCCGATGAGCGACGAGGTCGCCACCGGCACGGCCGCGCCGATCAGTTCCGCCGCACCGCGCACGACCCGCCGGGCGGCACGAAGCGGCGGTCGCGGGACGGGCCGCACGACCGTCGTGGTGCTGAACCGGTTGGTGCACAACGCGGTGAGCAGGTCCACGCCGCCGACACCGTCGACCAGGCAGTGGTGGACCTTGAACACCACCGCCCACCGGCCGCCCGCGAGCCCTTCGACCACCCAGCACTCCCACAGCGGGTGCTCCCGGTCCAGGCGCTGTTCCATGATCGAGGCGACGAGGTCGTGCAGCGCCGCGTCGTCGCCGGGTGCGGTGACCGCGACCCGCCGGACGTGGTGGTCGAGGCTGAAGCGGCGGCTCTCGACGAGTTCCGGCGCGCCGAGCGGCCCGCGTCGGACGGTCGCCGTCGCGTCGGGCAGGGACAGCAGGCGCGGGCCGACCCGGGCGGTGAACTCGTCGCGGTCGGGTGGCGGTCCGTCCAGCACCAGCACCGAGCCGATGGCCAGGGACACGTGCGGGTCGGCGTCCTCGACGTCGAGGAACGCGGTGTCCAGCACGCCCAGGTGCCGGGTGGTCGCGGTCATGGGGATCGCCTTCGCCGAAAGGTCGCTACCCACACCGTGTCACCGCGCGTCGGCGGGCAGCAGGTGCGAAGGTCACCGCTTGGCACGGACCATCGGCCGGCCGTGGCCGCGGGAGGCGCACCACCGGGCCGGGCGAGTGCGGTCATCGGGTGAGCGAGCGGCGCAGCAGCCACGAGCCGGCGGCGAACAGGATGGCGGCGTAGCCGGTGAGCACGCCCAACGGGAGCAGGACCTCGGGCACGCCGCCGCCCCGGGACAGCGCCGTGAGCGCCTGTCCGGCCCACGCGTGCGGCGTGAACAGGGCCACCGTGCGCATGGTGTCGCCGAACAGCTCCAGCGGCACCATCACCCCGCCCAACGCGGCGAAACCCAAGCCCGTCAGGACACCCACGCCACCCACTTGCTGCTCGCTGCGCAACACGGAACCGATCAGCATCCCCGCCGCCCCCGCGACCAGCGCGAACGCCGCCACCACCAGGGCCACCGCCACCGGGTCGCCCCACCGAACACCGAACAGCAGCCACGTGCCGGCGACGATGGCCACGCCCTGCACGGCCGCGACGGCCACCCGCCCCAACCCCTCGCCCAGCACGACGGTGCCCGCGGTGGTCGGCGTGGCGATCATCCGCCGCGACACGCCGAGCCGCCGCGTCTCCACCAGGGCCGCCGAACTGGTCAGCGCGGTCAGGAACACGAACAGCAGCAACTGGTTCGCCGCCCCCGCGTCGAACAGCCCCGTGGTCCGCGCCCCGCCGGAGGACGTCACGGTGACCGGCTCGACCGCGACCGACTCCACGACGGTCGCCGCGGTCGCGGTGTCCGCGCCGGTCTGCTCCGCGACGAACGCCACGACCTCGCGCCGCTGGGCGTCCCAAGCGAGAACCCGCTGGATCGCCAGGCGCACCTGTTGCCCGTACGCGTCCGGCCGGGCCAGGAACCGCGGCCCGGACAGCACCAGCCCCGCGCTCACCTCGCCGCGTTCGACCGCCGTGCGCAGCTCCGCCTCCGACGCGAACGGCACGACCCGCACGCCGGGCTCGCCGCGCAACTCCTCGACCACGGCGCCCCCGCCCACGACCCCGAGCTTGGGCACGATCGAGCCGCCGAACGTCGCGCCGAGCACCAGCACCAGCAGGAACGGCAGCACGAACAGGAAGAACAGCCCCACGCGGTCGCGCAGCACGCGCCGCAGCTCCGTGCCCGCGATCACCAGGACCTTCACGGCCGCACCGCCTTCCGCGTCATCGACAACGCCAACCCCAGGCCGACCGCGGCGAACGCGCACAACGCGCCGGCCGCCGGCAGCACCGCGACCACCTCGCCGGAGGCCAGTTCGGACAGCCCGTGCAGGAACCACCGGTGCGGCGAGACGTACGACGCCGCCGCCAACACGCCCCCGACCTGCGCGACGGGGAAGAACGTCCCGCCCAGCGCGCCGAGGGTCACCGCCACGGCCGCCTGCCGGCCACCGGCCTGGTCGGCGGTCCGGGCCGACACCGCGACCACCGCCACCACCCCGGTCGCCGCGAGCACCCCCGCGACGACCAGCAGCGCCACCCCCAGCGGGTGGCCCCACCGCGCGCCGATGCCCAGGGTCGTGGCCACGACGAGCACCGCCATGCTCACGACCCCGATCACGGCGCTGGTCAACAGCTTCGCCAGCAGCACCGACGCCGGGCGCAGCGGGGCGGCCAGCAGCCGCGGCAGCGTGCCCTCACGCCGTTCGTCCAGCAGGCTCGTCACGCCGAACTGCACGGTGAAGAACAGGAAGAACACGGCCATGCCCGCCGCGTAGTAGGTCGTCGTGTCCAGCCGGCGCCGCCCGACCTCGTCCTCGACGACCGGCGGCGGCACGGGCAGTCGCGTCGCCTGCCGGGCGAGTTCGGCCGGGTCCAGCGCCGACCCGCCGTGCACGGACGCGGCCACCGCGACCCGCACCGAGGTCAGCCGGTCGGTGAACGACCGCGCGAGCGACCGGGCGACCTGCGTGCCCAGCGGCGCGTCCGCGCCGCCGACCACCTCGACGGCGGCGGCGCGCCCGGACACCACCGCGTCGGAGAACCCGGCGGGCACCAGGAACGCCGCCGCCACCTCCCCGTCGGCGACCAGCCGCCGGGCCTCCTCCGCCGTCGCGACGACCCGGAAGTCCACCACCTCGCCGGCGGCCGGCAGCACGTCGTCCACAAAGGACGCGGCGACCGGGCCGCGGTCGTCGTCCACCACGGCGTAGTGGAACGGCGTGCTCGCGCCAACCCCGCCCACCAGGAAGTCCATCAGGAACGTCAGCCCCAGCGGCAGCAGCAGGGCGAACAGGAACAGCGAGCGGTCCCGGGCGCGTTGGCGCAGGTCCTTTGCGGCGATGAGCAGCACGTGGCGCACGACCTCACCCCCGCAGCGCTTTGCCGGTCAGGTGCAGGAACACCGCTTCCAGGTCCGGTTCGGCGACCTCCACCGACCGCACCACGACCCCGTCGCGCCCGACGCTCGCGAGCACGGCGGGCAGGCACGCGCGCGGGTCGTCCACCACGAGGTCGAGCCGGTCGTCGTGCGTGGCGACCGACCGCACCTCGGGCAACCCCTCCGCGAGCCGGCGGGCCGCCTCCGGGTCGCCCTGCACCACCAGCGAGATGCGGCTGCGCTCGCCGACCCGGGCGACCAGGTCGCGCCGCGTGCCCTCGGCGACCAGTCGACCCGCGTCGATCACGCCCACCCGGTCGCACAGCCGTTCCGCTTCCTCCATGTAGTGCGTGGTGTAGAGGATCGCCATGCCGGTGGCGGCCAGTTCGCGGACGTTGTCCATGATGGCGTTGCGGCTCTGCGGGTCCACGCCGGCGGTCGGCTCGTCCAGGACGAGCAGCAGCGGCTCGTGCAGCAGGCCGATGCCCGCGTTGAGCCTGCGTCTCATGCCGCCGGAGTACTCGCGGGCCAGGTCGCCCGCCCGGTCGGCCAGACCGACCACGTCGAGCACGTGGTCCACCCGCTTGGCCGCCGCGCGGCCGGACAGCCCGTAGAGGCGGGCGAAGAACCGGAGGTTCTCCCGGCCGGTCAGGTCGGGGTAGAGGGCCAGTTCCTGCGGCACGTACCCGATGCGCCGCTTGGCCGCCGCCGTCGCGGGCGACGCGCCGTCGACCAGGACGGTGCCGGCGTCGGGCGCCAGGATGCCCACGACCATCGAGATGGTGGTGGTCTTCCCGGCGCCGTTGGGGCCCAGCAGGCCGTAGGTCTCGCCCGCGGTGATCTCGAACGAGACGTCCTCCACGGCCCGGACGTCACCGAAACTCCTGCGCAGTCCCCGACACGCGAGCACCGTCCGCGAGCCCATCCCCACCTCCCCCGGCCGGCACGACGACGACGGGGCAGGCGGCGTGCCGCAGGCAGTGGGAGGTGACCGGGCTGATCACCGTCACCCCTTCCCTGCGGTAACCGTGGCCGCCCAGGACCAGGTTGTGCGCGCCGGCGGACAGTTCCACCAGCACGGGGCCAGCGCTGCCGCTGGGCACGGACTCGGTGACCTCGACGCCGGTGGTGTCCACCTGGTCGAGGGCGGTGCGCAGTTCTCGTTGGTGCAGGGCCAGGAACGCGTCCGGTCCGTCCGCGCCGGGCGAAGGCGGCCGGACCCGGCACACGGACACGGCGTGCACGCGGGCCCCGGTGGCGCGCGCGTGGCGCACCGCCCAGGCCAGCGCCGCCGTGCTCGCGGGCGACCCGTCGACACCCACGACGATCGTCGGCGTGGTCATCGCTCACCGCAGCCAGGCGTTGTCGCGGACCTGCGGGATGGCGGCCCACCGGCGGCCCAGGCCCCAGGTGTCGCCGGCGCTCGTCCAGGCGACGGCGATCAGCGCGAGGGCGTAGACGATGTGGTAGTCCACGACCGGGTTGGTGGACATGGTCGGTTCGCCCGCCGAGTTCACCTGCGCGAGCGGCCACTCCGCGGCCCACATCAGCAGCATCATGAGCGTGCCGGACACGGCGGCGACGCGCAGCCCGACGCCGAGCACGACGGCGACGCCGATGCCGAACAACCCGGCCATGAACAGCAGGTCCGCCCAGAACGCGCCCGCCCAGTCGTGGAACACCGACTCGAACGGCCCGACGTTCACGCGGCTGAGGAACCCCTTGGTCGGCGAGCCGCCGGAGAACCAGCCGGTCTTGGTGGCGTAGCCCAGGCCGAAGGCCTTGTCGAGGAACGCCCACAGGAAGACGAAACCGGTGGCGATCCGGAGCGCGGCCAGCGCCTTGGCTCCGGTGCCGGTGTCGGTGTGGGCGGGTGCTTTGGCGATCGCGGTCATCTCTCGCTCCCAGGGGATCCGGTCTGTTGCGGTCGAGGTGAACACTCCTCGCGTGGCGGGTCGGGCAGGAGAGACCGAGGACCCGCCGCGGGGGCACGAAAGTCCCTGCCCGGTCGGGACCCCGGGTCAGTGGCGGGCGCGTCGGCGGGCCAGGTGCAGGAGCGTGCCGCCGGCGGCGAGGACGAGCAGGCCGCCGGTGGCGAGCCAGGTGATCGCCACGCCCGTGTCGGCCAGTTCGGGTTGTCCGTGCGGGGGAGCGGGGTTGCCGTCGGTCGGCGGGGTCGGTGTGGGTTGGCCGGTGGGGTCCGGGTCGGGTTGATCGGGGCCCGGCATGACGACGTAGGTGTGCCCGGTCGGCCCGTTCTCGCCGTCGCGGACGATGAACTGGCCCGGGGGAGCGGGGTACGGCGTCCAGACGACCTTCCACGGGCCGACGACCCCGAAGTCGTAGAGCCCGGCGGGCACGTCGAGGAACGTGAAGACACCGTTCGCGTCGGTCACCGCTCGGGTGACCACGGCACCGGTCACCTGGTCGCGCAGGTAGACCTTCACGTCCGGCAGGGGCTCGTTCACCGGTGGGCCGCCCTGCGCCTGCGGGCGCGGCGTCGCCCGGCCCAGGTAGCCCACCACCTTCGGCGCGAGCCCGCCGGTGACCCGGGCGACGGCGGCGAGGGGCACGTCACCGTTGGCCCTGGGCGGTGCGCCGAGGTAGCAGGTCAACCGGGAGTGGCCCTCGGCGTGTGCCAGGGCCGAGATCCGGTGCGACAGGGAGATGGTCTTGACGGTCCCGGGAGCCAGTGCCACGCCCGTCCCCAACTCGCCGGGGTCGATCAGCCCGCCGCCGGTGGACCAGCACTCGGCTTTGACGCCGACGAGGGTCGTTGAGCCCTCGTTGGTCAACGTGACGTCGAGCCGGGCGAGGTCGTCCACCCGGTACGCCGGTGCGGTGAACGCGGCCGTGGCGGTCAGCTCCTCCGACTTGATCTTCGGGATGCCGAGGAGCGCGACATCCGGGTCGTCGGTCCCGTCGACCTCGACCTGAGGACCCGGGACGTACCACTCGCCGGCGTTGACCCAGGTGGAGTAGGTGCCGCCGGGCAGGTCGGTGAACAGGAACCGGCCGTCGGCGTCGGTGACGGTCTTGTGGTCGCCGAACGGGATGCCGCCGGAGGTGGAGATCTCGACGCCGGGCAGCGCTTCGCCCGGGTCGGCGGTGCCGTCGTTGTCGCGGTCGCCGTGGACGGTGCCGCGGTACGTGCCGCGCACGAAGGTCACCGGGACGGTGGCGGTGACGGTGTTGTCGTCGGGGTTCGCTTCCCCTTCACCGCCGCTCGCGGCGACCGTGACCGTCATCCGCAGGTTTTCGTGGGGGTTGACCTTGACGCGGGCCGTGAAATTGACGCTGTGGCCCGGTTCGACGCCGTTGTAGAGCGGTGTCCAGAAGTGGGGGGACACGTTGCCGGTCGAGGAGACCATGGCTCGGGCGACGGCCGCGGTGCCGGCGTTGGTGACGCGGGCTGTCACGGTGATGGTCTCGTGCCCGAGGTAGGCGGGTTTGTCGAAGGACACGGCCAGTTTGAGGTCGGGCGTTCCCTGCGCGGCGGCCGGGTCTTCGGGCGGTGTTGCGGTTGTTGTCGGTGCGGCCGTTGGTTCCGCGGTGGTCGGTTCGGTGCTCGTGGGCTCGGTGCTCGTGGGTTCGGTGGATCGGGTGGTCGGTTGGGCGGTCGGGGGTGGGTCGGTCGCGAGTGCGGGGCCGGGTGAGGTGGCGAGAGCGAAGATCGCCGACAGGGCGACCGCCGCGGCGGATCTGAGTAATCGGGTCATGGTTCACCTCTGTGTGGGGTCAGCGTCGGGTGCGGCGGCCGGTCAGGTGGATCAGGGCGGTGCCGGCGGCGAGGACGAGCAGGCCGCTGGTGGCGAGCCAGGTGATCTCCACGCCGGTGTCGGCCAGTTGTGGTTGTCGGTGTGGGGGAGCGGGGTTGCCGTCGTCCGGCGGGTTCGGGGCGGGCGGCTCGGTGCCGAGTGGGTCGGTGCCTGGTGGGTCTGTGTCGGGTGGGTCTGTGTCGGGTGGATCGGGGTCGGGGTGGTCGGGCCCGGGTGCGACGACGTACCAGTGCCGCAGGAGGCCCGGGCGGTCCTCGCCGTCGCGGACGACGAATTGCGCCCCGGCCGTGGACTGCGGACTGGACCAGACGATTCGCCACGGGCCGACGACGTGGAAGTCGTAGATCCCGGCGGGGACGTTGAAGAACGTGAAGCCACCGTTCGCGTCGCTCACCGCACGCGCGGCCACGGCACCGGACATTTGGTCGCCCAAGTAGACCTTCACCCCCGGCAGCGGGTTGTTGGGCATCACGCCTTGCGCCTGCACGTCGTGGATGACGGACCGGCCCAGGTAGCCGACGACCTTCGGGGCCATCCCGCCGGGCACCCTGGCGACGACGGTGAGCGGCACCGACCCGTTGACCATCGGCGGGGAGCCGAGGGTGCAGGAGACCTGGAGGTGTCCCACCTCGGCGGCCTTCGACGTGATCGCGCTGCTCAGGGTGAACGTCCGCGGCGCAGAGGGGGACAGCGTGACCCCCGTTCCCAGCTCACCCGTGTCGACCAGGCCCGAAGTGGAGTCGTAGCACTGGGCGATGACACCGCTGAAGGTCGCCGGGCCGGTGTTGGTCAGCGTCACCGCGAACCGCGCCACGTCGCCCACCCGGTACGACGGCGCGGTGGGCGTCGCCGCGACGGTCAGCACCGCGGACCGGATCGCCGGGATGCCGACGATGGCCACGTCCGGGTCGTCCGTGCCGTCTACCTCGACGTCGGGCGCCCGGAAGCGCCATTCCTCGGTCTCGAACCAGGTCGAATAGGTGCCGTCGTGCAGGTCGGTGAACAGGAACCGGCCGCCGGCGTCGGTGACGGTGTCGTAGCGAAGTCCTGCGCTGTAGGTGAACACCTTGATGCCGACGAGTGCTTCACCCGGGTCGGCGGCCCCGTTGCCGTTGAGGTCGCCGTAGACGGTGCCGCGGTAGGTGCCGCGCACGAAGATCACGGGGACGGTGGCCTCGACGGTGTTGTCGTCGGGGTTCGCCTCGCCCTCGTCGCCGTACGTCGCGACGATCACGGTGAGCCGCAGGTCCTCCTGCGTGGTGACATTGCCCTGGACGGTGAAGTCGGCGCTCTGCCCCGGCTCGACCCGGGCTTCGGGCGGGCTCCACCCGTGGTCGGACAGGTTGCCGGTCGAGAACACGCCGGCTCGGGCGACGGCGACGGTGCCGACGTTGGTGACGCGCGCGTGCGCGGTGATGACCTCGTACTCGCCGTAGGAGGGCTTGTCGAACCACACGGTCAGTTGGAGGTCGGGGAGTTCCTGTCCGGTCGTCGACGTTTCAGGCGTGCCGGTGGTCGGGGGCGGGTCGGTCGCGAGTGCGGGGCCGGTCGAGGTGGCGAGGGCGAGGATCGCCGACAGCGCGACCGCCGCGGCGGATCTGAGTAATCGGGACACGGTGTTCCCTTCCTGAAGTGGTCCTTCGTGGACTCAGTGGCGGGTGCGGCGGCCGGTCAGGTGGAGGAGGGTGGCGCCGGCGGCGAGGGTGAGGAGGCCGCTGGTGGCCAACCAGGTGATGCCCGTGCCGGTGGCGGCCAGCGGTGGTCGGTGGTGTGGGGGAGCGGGGGTGGCGGTGGGCGGTGGGTCCGGGTCGGGTTGGTCGGGGCCCGGGACGACGTAGTACCAGTGCCGCAGGAAGGCCGGCCCGTCCTCGCCGTCGCGGACGATGAACCGCGGGTCGGAGTGGACCAGTCGCCACGGGCCGACCACGCCGAAGTCGTAGAGCCCGGCCGGGACGTCGAGGAACGTGAAGGAACCGTTCGCTTCGGTCACCGCGCGGGTGACCACGGTGCCCGTCACCTGGTCGCGCAGGTACACCTTCACGCCCGGCAGCGGCTCGCTGTTCGGGGGACCGAGCAGGGGCTTGCTCCGGAACAGGCCCAGGTAACCGACCACCCGCGGCGCCAGCCCGCCGGGGACCCTCGCCACCGCGGTGAAGGCCACGTGCCCGTTGGAGCCCGGCGGTGCACCGAGGGCGCAATCCAGCCGCAGGTGTCCCTCGGTGGCGGCCTCGGGTGTGATCCGGACCGTCATGGCGTAGGTCCCGGTGGCACCGGGAGCCAGCGTGACGCCCGTCCCCAGTTCGCCCCGGTCGACCTCGCCGGAACCGGAGGCCCGGCAGTCCGCGGCGACGTCCGTCAGCACGGTCGAACCGGTGTTGGCCGGCGTCACGTCCAGCCGCGCCACGTCGTCCACCCGGTAGGAGGGTTGGGTGAACGCAGCCGTGACGGTCAGCACCTCGGGTCGGATCGCCGGGACCGCCAGGATGGCCACGTCGGGGTCGTCCGTCCCGTCGACTTCGACGTTGAAGGGCCGGGCGTACCACTCCTGGGTGTCCAGGGTGGTCGAGTAGGTGCCGCCGGGCAGGTCGGTGAAGACGAAGCGGCCCTCGGTGTCGGTGACGGCGTCGTAGGAGGTGTACGGGTTGCCGCCGGTGGCGGTGACCTGGAGACCGGCGAGCGCTTCGCCCGGATCCGCGGTCTTGTCGCCGTCGCGGTCGCCGTGGACGGTGCCGCGGTAGGTGCCACGCACGAAGGTCACGGGAACGGTCGCGGTCACCGTGTTGTCGGCCGGGTTGGCGTCGGGTTCGCCGTCGCGTCCGGCGACGGTCACGGTGATGCTCAGGTCCTCTCGCGTCGTGACGATGCCCCGGTTGGTGAATTCGGCGCTGTGCCCGGGTTCGACCACGGTGTCCTGCGGGTCCCACATCCGGCTGGACAGGTTGCCGGTGGAGGACACGGCGGCTCGGGCGGCGGCGGTGCCGGCGTTGGTGACGCGGGCGTGCACGGTGACGAATTCGTGCCCGAGGTAGGAGGGCTTGTCGAACCACACGGCCAGTTGGAGGTCCGGCACCTCTTGCGCGACCGAGGGGACTTCGGGCGTGCCGGCGGTCGTCGGTGTGATCGAGGTGGTCGAAGGGGTGGTCGCGTGCGCGGGTGCGGTCGGTGTGGCGAGGGCCAGAAGGGTCGCGATCGCGGCGGCGTATCGGAGTAATCGGGTCATGATCGACTCCAAACATCCCGAGTGGACGGTGAGGTGGCGGCGCGTGCCAGTTCCACCGCGCGGTCGACGTCGTCGGTTGTGATCAGGCCCAGCACGTGGCCGTCCTGCAGGACCACCACGACGTCGCGTGCCCGGGTTGGCGAGACGCGGGTCAGGACCTCGGCCAGCGGCTCGTCGGGGCCGGCGGTGGCGGTCAGCGGGCGGCAGGTGTCGGCTATTCGGGTGGTCAGGCGTTGTTGTTCCGGTAGTTCGGTCAGTTCGGCCAGGCTGGTCACGCCCACCGCGACGCCGTCGAACGACACGACCGGGAAGACGCGTTGCCGCACGACCGGCGCGCCGCTCCAGGAACCCCTGGACGGTCCACCACCCGGGGGCGACCGCCGGGTCCGGTCGCATCGCGTCGCGGACCGGCAGCCCGCCCAGCGCCTCGCGCACCACGGCGTGCCGGCGTTCCGCCCCGGCGGCGGCGACCACGAACGCGCCCATCAGCAGCCACCACACGCCGGCCGCGGCACCGGTCACCACCAGCGCCAGCCCGGCTACGAGCAGCACGAAACCGAAGCCGCGCCCCGCGTCCGTCGCTGCCCGCTCACCCCGCGCCCGCGACCCGGTCCGCCACCACACCGCCGCCCGCAGCACCCGTCCGCCGTCCAACGGCGCGGCGGGCACCAGGTTGAACACCGCGAGGACCGCGTTGGTGAACGCCAGCCACAGCACGGCCGTCGTCGCGAGCAGCCCGCCGCCGACGGCGTCCACGAGCACCGCCACGCCGGTCGCGCCGACCGCGACCGCCGCGCTCGTCGCCGGCCCGGCCACCGAGATCAGGAAGTCCGCGCGCGGGGTCGGCGGCCGGGACGTCAGCTGCGACACGCCGCCCAGCAGCCACAGGTCGATCCGCCGCACCCCGACGCCGTGGCGGCGGGCGACGACCGTGTGCGCCAACTCGTGCGCCGCCAACGACGCGAAGAACGCCACGGCCACCACCACGCCGACCACCCAGTACACCGCCGCGGACCGCCCCGGCGCGGCGGCCGGCAGCACGGACGCCGCCACGGCCTGCGCCACCAGCGCCACCGCGAGCAGCGCCGACCAGTGCGCGCCGACCGGCACGCCGGCCCACCGGCCCAGCGGGATGCGGCCCTTCACGGTGCACCTCCGGGGTTGGGCGACAGGCTCAGAAGTGGACCTGCGCGGGTTTGTGGGTGAGCGCCTCGATGTCGTCGGCGGTCGCGTTGAGCAGCGCGTGGGCCAGGTCGGCCAGTGCGCGGGCCGCCGCGAGTTCGTCGCCGATCTCGGGCACGTCGGCGTCGGTCGGGTTCAGCCGCGCCAGGCCGATGCCGGTCAGGTGGGCGCCGTCGCGGGTCTCCAGCCTCGCCTTGGCCCGGGTGCGGCCCTCGTGCTCGTCGAGGTGGATCTCGACGTACCAGGTCTTCATCACGTCCACGGTGTCCTCCTACTTGGGTTCGTTGCGGACTTCGACGCCGCCGAAGACGGCCGTCGCGTTGACCCGCAGCAGCGGGGCGTCGGGGTCGGGGTGCTGGACGGTGTTGTCGTCGTAGCCGCCGAAGACGGGCAGGCCGCCGAGCGCCACCCGCCAGCCCTCGGGCACGAGCACCTGGACGCCGCCGAACAGCGCCAGCGCGTCCACGTCGGCCTCGCGGTCGATGTGCGCGCCGCGCAGGTCCAGCGTCGCCCCGCCGAACACCGCCGACACGTCGGCGTGGGTCAGGTGCTCGGACCGGTTGCGCACCTTGGTGCCGCCGAACAGCACCACCGGGGTCGTGCTCTCGTCGCGGTGGTCGGTGCTGCGGTGGCGCAGCAGGCCGGTCAGGATCGCGCCGCCCACCAGCACCAGCACGACCGGCCACCACAGGCCGCCCGACGCCCAGTCCCGCGTGTCGGCCAGCAGCACCAGCCCGATCGCGGCCACCACGACCGGGCCCAGGGACACGTGGCGCTGCGCGAGCATGGTCACCACGCCCAGCCCCACCACGGCCAGCGGCCACCAGCCGAGCACGTCGCCCGCGTCCAGCACGTCCAGCGCGTCCAGGACGCCGAACAGGCCCAAGGCCACCAACACCAGTCCGATCCACAACCGCACGGGTTTCACGGCACACACTCCCTTTCGGACAAACTTCTGTCGCTTGTGGACGGTCAGCGGAGCGCAGCCCGCTCGGCGTCCCGCTTGACCGCGCGCAGCACCACCCGTTCCACCAACCCCAGGAACGGCCCCGCGACCCGCCAGTACCGGCGGAACCGCACCCACGACCCCGGGTCGTCCAGGGCCACGCGCAGCTCGTAGGTCAGCACGCTGCGCCGCCCGCCGTACGGGCTGACCGCGAGGGAGCAGACCACCTTGCCGTAACCGGGCTCGGCGAAGTCGGCGAAGTCCCGCCCCTCCACCTCCCGCAGCTCCACGACCGGCCGCCAGAACCGGCCGACCGCGCCGAACACGACCTCGGTGTCGGGCCGTTCGCCGAGCAGCACCCAGTCCGTGCCCGCGGTGAGGTCGGCGATGGTGCGCCGGCTCGGCCGGCGGTGCTCGCGCCCCCGCAGCCGGGCGGGCAGGCGGCGCAGGGCTTTCGCCGCGTCCAGCACCGGGTGGCGCAGCCGCGCGAGGTCCAACGCGCGCACCGCCCGGAACACCGTCGCCGGCGGCGCGTCGACCAGCACGTGCGCGGTGCGCGTGAAGTCCGACGGCGCGGCGAACCGGTCGACCAGCAGCGGCACCGGGGCGGTGGACGTCATGGTGATCACCTCCGTTGAGGGCTCACCCCGACACTCGCGCGGACGGCGGACGTCCGACAGGGTCGGCGGTGCCGGCACCACGGGGTCCTTGGTCCCGGGACCACCCAAGGACCCTCCGGACAGGGGACCAACGACCGGCGAAGCGCCCCGACGGGCCGCCTACCGTCGCCGGTACGAGCGGAAAACGGGTGAGGTGCGCGATGAAGGCGGACGTGGGCGACTGGATCGTGGTGGAGGGCGCGGCGCTGGGTGTGCCGACCCGGCGCGGGCAGGTGGTGGAGCTGCGGCACCCCGACGGCACGCCGCCCTACGTGGTGCACTGGCTGGACACCGGCGCGACGACCCTGGTCTTCCCCGGCCCGGACGCCCACGTCGTCACCGCCGCCGAGGAGGCGCGCAGGATCGCCGCGGCGTCCTGAGCACGGCGGCCGAGTCGATCTCCGCAACCCGACGCTGCCGGCACCGGCCGCCCGCTACGGTCGTCGGCGCGAGGGGGTGTTGACGATCAAGGGGTACTGGAAGAGCGCGCGGGTCGTCGCCGTGGTGGCGGTCGGGTCCGTCACCACGTTGGTGCTGTTGCCCATCGCGGTCAACGTGGGCACGGGCGGCACCGCGCCGGGCTTCCTGGCCCGGTTCCAGGGCTGGCTGTGGCCGGGGGTCGGGGTGCTGACCGCGCTCACCGTGGTCCTCGGCGCGTGGGAGCGGCTGCGGGACCGGGCCGTGCCGCACCTGCCGGTCAAGTGGAACCACCCCGCCAACCGGGCCGCCGCGCTGGCGCAGGTCGAGCGGTGGGCGCGGCAGCGGCGGGAGGGTTCGCTGGCGGTGCGGGTGCTGCTCGAACTCGACCTCACCGCCGAGCCGGGCATGGTCGTGCGGCCGGTGGACTGGGTGGACGACCCCGACGCCGCGCCGGGCGTCGGGTACAGCAGCGACGAGGTGGCCGCGCTGTTCGAGGACAAGCGGCACGAATTGCTGGTGCTGGGCGCGCCGGGCGCGGGCAAGAGCACGTTGCTGCTCGACCTGTGCCTCGCCCTGGCCGCCCGCGCCCGGGAGGACCCGGACCGGCCGATCCCGGTCGTGGTGGACCTGGCGTCGTGGTCCACCGCCGAGCGCCGGTTCGCGGGCCAGCTCACCCCGCCGCAGGACTTCACCACCTGGCTGGTCACCCAGCTGCACCGCCGCTACCGCGTCCCGCCCGACCTGGGCCGCGCGTGGCTGCGCGACCGCAAGCTGGCCCTGCTCCTCGACGGCCTGGACGAGGTCGCCGACGTGGACCGCGAGCGGTGCGTGGAGGAGGTCAACGCGATGCGCGCCACGCACGGCGTCCAGATCGCGGTCTCCTGCCGCGTCAAGGACTACGAGACGCTGAAGACGCGGCTCGAACTCTACGACGCCGTCCGGATCGACCCGCTGACCAAGGACCGCGTGGTCGACTACTTCGACCGCATGGGCGCGGCGATGGACGGCGTGCGGGCCGCGCTGGAGGACAGCCCCGGCCTGTGGGAGCTGCTCGACACGCCCCTGGTGCTCAACATCATGGCGTTGACCTACCGGCCGGGTCGCCCCGTCGCCGGCGGGGCGGGCGAGGGCACCCCGGCCGAGCAGCACCGCCGCCTGTTCGACGCGTACGTGGTGGAGATGCTGGTGCGCAAGCGCCCGGCCGTCCCGCCGTTCGGGGACGAGCAGGTGATCCGCGCGCTGCGGTTCCTGGCCCGCCTCGCGTCCAGCCCGCTGTGGAACGACGTGGTGGCGCGCGGGCGGTTGACGCGGCGTCAGGCGTGGCTGCCGTTCGTGCGGCCGGACCTGCTGGTCGGGTTGGTGGCGTGGTTCGTGCCGGGCCTGCTGGCCGGCGTGGTGGGCGCGGCCACGGCGCTGGTGGGGGCGCGCTACGGCGTGGTCCCCGCGCTGGTGGTGGGTGTGGCCGCGCCGTTGCTGCTGGTGGCGCTGCACCTGCGGGGGTGGTGGGACCTGCCGACGGGTCCCGCGCCGCGACGCGGGTGGGCGTTCCTGGCGGCCGGGGTGGTGGCCGGCGCGTTGTCGGCGGGACCGGCGCTGGTGGTGGTGGGCATGGCCGAGCGGGTCGCGGTGGCGTGGCCGGCGTGGAGCGTCTTCGCGTTGGTGTTGCTGGGGACTTCCGTGGTCGCGTACGCCTTGCACTGGGCGATGGGCAGGGACCCGGAAGGGCTGCTCGGGGTGGCCGCGGCGCTCGTGCCGCTGGCGGTCATGATCCGCACCGGGCCGTCGCCGGAACTGGTGGGAGGCATCGCCGCCGGGGTGTTCTTCGGCGCCGTTCTCGCGGTCGTGGGCAGCACGTGCGTGGCGCTGTGGTCGCCCGGGTACGACGCGTACGACAGCCGCGGGTGGGTGGTCCGGGCGTCGGCGGTGGTGGCGGGCGGGAGCGCGGCGGGGCTGCTCGTCGCGTGGCTGGTCGGTCCGCCGGTGGGCGCCGCGGTCCTGGGTCCGGTCACGGGCCTGGTCATCGGGCTCGCCACGATGCCGCCGTGGACGGTGGACGAGTTCCCGTTCGACGCCACCGCGGACGGGCTCGCCGAGGTGCTGGCACGTCCGTTGACGACGTCGGAACTGCCGTGGCGGCGCGCGGCCGTGCTGCGGTACGCGACCGAGCGGATCCTGCTGGTGCGGGTGGGGTCGGAGCACCGGTTCGTGCACCGGTTGGTCCGCGACCACCTCGCCCGGTGCGATCCCGCCGCGCTGGCCCGGTCGGTGCGGGAGCGCCTCGCCGGCGGCTAGCGGGCCAGGTGGTCGCGCAGGCGGGCGTGGCGGAACTCGTAGGTGGGGCCGGTGCGGCGCAGGACGCCCCGGCGGTGGGCGTCGGCGAGGAAGGTCATGAGGCGCAACGGGGTCCGGCCGCGGGCGGCCAGCCAGAGGCGGGCGAGGGCGAAGCGGGTCCACGCGGTGCCGGTCAGCCAGACGACGCCGTAGAACAGCCAAAAAGCGGAGAACGCCACCGGCGCTTTCCACGGCGAAACCGCGAACGCGACGAGCGTGGCCAGCAGCGCGGGGATCGGCAGGCTGCCCAGCACGGTCACGGCGAGGTCGGCGCGCAGCACCGACAGCGGGCCGGCGGTGCGCGGCGGTGCGCTGTCGTGGATGCGTCCGACCGCGCCCCACAGCACTCCGGAGACCGTCCCGACGGCCACGGCGGCGATCGGGCTCACCGCCCAGCCGAGCAGGAACCCGAACCCGAACCCGCCCAACGCGCTCCACGCGTGCAACCGCAGGCCGGAGTGCAGCCCCTGCACGTCCGGGTAAGGCCGCCAGAAGCCCAGCATCGCCACCACGAACGCGTTGGACAACGCGATCAGGAGGGCCAGCCCGGTGTCCCCCGGCAACCACAACACCAGCCCGGCGTACACGACCGGCCCCACTACCAGCGCGGACACCAACGCTATGGCGGTGCGCGGCACGGTCCGCACCAGCCGCCACCACGCGATGTCCTCCTGCCGCGCCAGGAACCGCAGCCACCGCTCCACCCGCCCGGCCCGCCACCGCCGCCGGCCGTCCGGTGGGGGCGTGTCGGGGTAGGCGGCGCCGACGAACCGGTCCAACAACCGCCGCTCGACCTCCGCCTCCGGCAGCCCGGCCAGTTCCGCCGGTTCCGTGCCGGAGGCCATCGCCAACCACAGCAACAGGGGCGAGGAAACTCCTTCCCACCCCTCAACGCGCGGCGGCCCGAGCTCCACCACCTCGGCACCCGTCAGCACGACCCGGTCCCGACTGGTCAGGACCAACGGATCGAGCCCGGTCGGATCGTGCACCCGTTCCAACGCGCGCAACGCCGCCACCGGGTCGGACACCTCGTCCAACCCGTCGAGCACGGGCACGATCTGCCGCGCCCGCACCAGTTCCAACGCCACGGCGGGCGAGATCCCGTAGTCCCGGGCCAGCTCCGCGGCCATCCACCGGTGCGGGTGGTCCTTGAAGGGGTTCCAGGAGTGCAAGGAGAACAACACCGCGACCGGTCCACCGGGCCCACGCCGGGCCAGCGAGTCCCGCACCACCCGAATGGCCGCGACGGTCTTCCCGGCTCCGGCCGGCCCGACGATCACCAACCGCCGGTGCTCCGGCACCACCACGTCCGTCCACGCGGTGGCGATCCCCCGAACCTCGACCTCGTCCCGCCACTGCGCCGCCACCACCTCGGCCAGCCGGTCCAGGCGCTGAGCGGTGGACACCGGCCCGCGCCGGCGCAGTGCGATGACGAGCCCGATGGCGGCCACCACGAACCCGGCCACACTCGCGACCTGGTCCGCCGTCTCCAGCACCGTTCCATCATGGCGGACGACGACCGGGGAGAAGCGCCTGTTGGTGCTACTGGGATCGGTGTTTCCGTGCGCGCAGGAGGTGGGCGTCCAGCGGGAGCGGGTGGGTCTCGACCAGGTCGAAGCCGGCTTCGGCCAGGAGCGCGCGGTACTGGGACTCGGTGCGTTCGCGGCCTCCGGTGTTGCACAGCATGTGGATGTCCCACGGCACGGCCAGGTCTTCGGTCTGCGACTCGGGCAGGAGGCGTTCGAGGACGACCAGTTCGGCGTGGTCGGGCATGTCGCGCGCGCAGGTGGACAGGATCGCCCGGCACCGCTGGTCGTCCCAGTCGTGCAGGACGCGCGAGAGCAGGTAGACGTCCCCGGTGGTCGGCACGGACTCGGTGAAGTCGCCGGGGACCAGCGCGCAGCGGTCGGCGACCGGGGCCACGGTCGGCTCGGCGGCGGCCAGGGCGTGCGGGCGGTCCATCAGGACGCCGTGCAGGTGCGGGTGCGCGGTCAGCACCCGGGACAGCAGTTCGCCGTTGCCGCCGGCCACGTCGACCACGACCCGCGCGGCGGACAGGTCCAGGACGCGGGCGGCCTCGGTGAACATCGCGCCGCTGGCCGCCATGGACTCGTGGAACAGCTCCGCCAGCCCGGGCTCGGCGGCCATGTGGGCGAAGTGGTGGGCCCCGAAGACCTTGGCGTAGGACTCCTCACCGGTCCGCACGGCCTCGGTGAGCCCGGCGAAGGACCGGTAGAACGGGCCGCCGTACATCAGGGCCAGCGCCCGCATCGACCCCTCGACGTCCGAGCGCAGCAGGGTCCCGAGGTCGGTCAGTTCGTGGCCCGACCCCGACGGGCGGACGACGCCCAGGGCCGTCAGGTAGCGCAGCAGGCGCGCCAGGCTGTCCGGGTCGGCTCCGGTGGCGGCGGCCAGACCGGGCAGGCCGGGCGTGGTGGCGAGGTGGTCGGGCAGGCGCAGCTCGGCGGCGGTCGCGACCGCCCGGGTGGCCCACGCTCCGGTCAGCAGGCGCAGCAGGGCGGTGGCGGGCGCGGACTCGCGGCGGTGGGCGGCCAGCAGGTCGGGGTGGTGGCCCGCGCAGATCAGCTCCAGCCGGTGGCGGTCGGCGGCGGACGGGCGCGGGTCGCGGAAGTAGAGGACGGTGGCGTCCTCGTGGCCGTTGTAGCCGCCGCCGTCCGGGGACAGGTGGGCGCGCAGCGCCGCCCGCGACCCGTGCGCCACGACCGGGTCGGCCGGCGCGACGGTCAGCGCGAGGTGGCTCTCCCGGTCGTGCCGCCGCTCGTCCTCGGCGACGTGCCGCAGGTCGGGCGGCGTGACCAGGGCGAAGATCTCGACCTCGCACCGCCGTCCGGCGCGGTTGGCCACGGGGGCGCGCAGGATGGCCACGTCCAGCCGCGCGGCGGGCACCGAGTACCGGCGGCTGAGCCGGTCGCGCACCACCACGCTCGGTCCCGGCGCGCCGACTTCGAGGCCGTGCCGGCTCAGCTGGGCCGCCAACCCGTCGAGCGTCTCGGGGAAGACGAGCACGGCGGCGTGCGCGAACGCGGTGTGCCGCACGAGTGCCGCGCGCTCGTCGTCGCGCAACCGCGGCACCGCCGAGGCCAGGACCGAGCCGGTGTCGAGCCGGCCGATGAGCCGCACCACCGAGAGCAGGCGGTCGAGGTCCTCGGCGTGGAGCGCAGGCGTGATCGTCGAAGTCATGTCCCGTTCCCGGTCGGTGGATCGCCGCCCCATGATCGACAAGCATCGCCCGACCGGTCGCTTGACACGCGGGGTGATCACTCCATCGTGTCCGGTCGCTCCTAGGATGGGCGCGCCCGCTCCGGGGCGGTCGAACCAGGGGAGCCCTCCGCGTGCCGTTCACCTTCGCCCACCCGGCCGCCGTGCTCCCGTTGCGCCGGCGCCTGTGGTTGCCCGGTCTGGTGGCGGGTTCGGTGGTGCCGGACCTCGCCTACTACCTGCCCGTGCCCGGCGGCGCGGAGCTCACCCACTCGGTGCTCGGGGTCGTCGGGGTGGACCTCCTGCTGGGCCTGGCCCTGCTGGCCCTGGCCCGTCCCGCGCTCGCCCCGCTGCTGGCGCTGTGCCCCGCCGGGTGGCGCGACCGGGTGGCCCCGCCGCGCGGCCGGACGCGGTGGCCGGTCGCGCTCGCCTCCCTGGCCGTGGGGGCCGCGACCCACGTCGTGTGGGACACCTTCACCCACACCGACGGCGTGGCGGTGCGGCAGTGGTCGTTGCTGCGCGAGAGCGTCGTGGGCCCGCACCGCGTCTACAACGTGATCGGTTACGCCTCCTCGCTCGGCGGCCTGCTGCTCCTCGGGTTCGTGGTCGCGCGCTGGTACCGCCGGAGCACCCGCGACCACGGGACGCGGTGGCCGGTCCTGCCCAGGACGACGCGCGCGTTGGTGCTGGGCGGGATCGGGCTCGCGGTGGTCGTCGGCGCGGTCATCGGGTTCGCCGACCCCGTGAGCCGGATCAGCGCCTACGACTGCGTGCGCAACGTGCTGGTCGGCGGTGTCCAGGGCGCGGGGCTCGCGGTCGCGCTGTACGTCCTCGGCTGGCACCTCTCCCCGACCACTCCGTGACTCCACCGCACGTTTACAGAGAACTTCCAGCGCCCCGACCGAACCTTTCGGCACCACAGCGAAACGCCGAAACCGGAAAGGGCCGTCATGGAACTCCACCGCCTGATCACCCCGTCCCTCGTCCTCGCGCTCACCGTCGCCGGCACCACCGTCGCCGGGGTCCTCGCCCCCGACACCGCCCAGGCAGTGTCCGCGTCCGGCGGCCAGGTCACCCGCTCCGAGGTGCTCGACCGCGCCCGCCAGTGGTACGCCCAGGACCCCGTCCGCTACGACGGCGGCGACACCGCCCAGTGGCTCGCCGACGTCGAGGGCGACCAGTCCTACCGCCGCGACTGCTCGGGGTTCGTGTCCATGGCGCTGCACCTGACCTCCAGCCCCAGCTCCTTCCACCTCGGCACCTCCGCCTACGGCACCGAGATCGCCCGGCAGGACCTCAGACCCGGCGACTACCTCACCGTGGACGACGGCGTGGTCGGCGACTGGCAGGACGGGCACGTGGTCCTGTTCGAGGGCTGGATCTCCGCCACCCGGTTCACCTACTACGGGTTCGGCGGCACCGACGGCCACCGCAACAGCCTCAAGCACCGCATCGGCGACTTCGGCGGCGCGGCGACGCCGTCGCTGGGCGGGGTCGCGCCGCAGACCGACGACGGCGGCAACAGCGCCGGCATGCTCGACGGCCACCCCACCAGCCGCTACCGGGCGTTCCGCTACAACAACGTCCTGGAGGACCGCACGCCCGGCGCGGCCACCGCCGGTTCCGCGACCGCGTTCACCATCGGCACCGACGGCGTTCTCCGGCAACGGTTCCACGACGCCGCTCGCGGCACGTGGGGTGAGCGGTCGCTGGGCGGTCCGGTGTTGACCGGCACCCCGTCCGCCGGTCCCGACGCCCAGGACGTCTACGCGACCAGCGTCAGCGGCCGGCTCCAGCACTGGTGGTTGTCCGGCGGCACGTGGCTGCACGAGGAACTCGGCCACACCACCCTCGCCGGTTCACCGCGCGTCACCTCCGTGGGCGGCCAGCACCACGTCTACGCCACCGGCAGCGACGGCCTGCTCAAGCACTGGTACTACCAGGACGGCTGGCACTTCCACTCCTTCGGCGGCCCGGCCGTCACCGGCACCCCGGTCCTCACCCCGGACGGCAACAACGTCTACGCGACCGGCATCAACGGCCGCCTCCAGCACTGGTGGTACGCCAACGGCGCCTGGCTGAACGAGGAGTTCGCCCACGCCACGATCGGCGGCGCGCCCAACGCGAGCATCGCGGGCGGCCAGACCCACGTCTACGCGGTCGGCGTGGACGGCTACCTCAAGCACTGGTACTACCAGGACGGCTGGCACTTCCACTCCTTCGGCGGCCCGACGATCGGCGGCACCCCGGCCATCTCGCCCGACGGCCTGGACCTCTACGCGACCGGCGCGAACAGCCGCCTGCAGCACTGGTGGTGGAACGGCCAGGCGTGGGCGTACGAGGAGCTCACCCACACCACCATCACCGGCTCCCCGAGCCTGACCACCACGGGCGTCAACGACCACCACGTGTTCGCCCGCACCTTCGGCGGGGCGCTGGCCCACTGGTCCTACACCACGGCCTGGCAGTACGAGGCGCTGTGACGCCAGGCCACCCCGCGGGGGGGGGGGGGGGGGCGGGCCGGGCCCCCGGGGGGCGCCCCCCCCCCCCGGGCCCCGCCCACCACCCCCCCCCCCCCCCCCCCCACCGCGGGCCCGCCGGGGGGGCCCCCCCGCCC
>NZ_JBEZBW010000018.1:0-17848 GCF_040647305.1 Saccharothrix sp. NPDC042600
AGCTGACCGCGCCGCCCAGTTCGGCGTCGGCGGCGGTGCCCTCGTGCGACGCCACGGCCAGCCTGCGCCCGCAGGGGCCGTTGCCGGCGGCGGGGCAGATGCCGGCCGGGTCGACGATGGAGCGGATCGTCCGCAACGGCCGGCTGCGGGTCGGGGTGGACCAGAACACCTACCTGATGGGGTTCCGCAACCCGTTCTCCGGGCAGCTGGAGGGCTTCGACGTCGACATGGCGCGGGAGGTCGCGCGGGCGCTGTTCGGCGACCCGGAGAAGATCCAGTTCAAGGTGTTGACCTCCGAGCAGCGCATCCCGACCTTGGAGCGCGGCGAAGTGGACATCGTCGTGCGCACCATGACGATCAACTGCGAGCGGTGGCAGAAGGTGAACTTCTCCACCGTCTACTACCAGGCCGGGCAGCGGGTGCTGGTGCCCTCCTCCTCCGACGCGACCGGGATCGAGTCGCTGGGCGGGAAGAAGGTGTGCGCGACCAGGGGGTCTTCGTCGCTGGTGAACGTGGCCAACGCGCCGTCGCGGCCGATCGCGGTGGAGGTGCCGAACTGGACCGACTGCCTGGTGATGCTGCAACAGGGCCAGGTGGACGCGATCTCCACCGACGACACGATCCTGGCCGGGTTCGCCGCGCAGGACCCGTACACGAAGGTCGTCGGGCCGCAGTTCACCGCCGAGCCCTACGGGATGGCGGTGCCCAAGGCGTCGGAGGACTTCGTCCGGTTCGTCAACGCCCTGCTGGAGCGGCTGCGCGCGGACGGCACGTGGGCGCAGGTCCACCGGCGGTGGCTGGGCGAGCCGCCCGCGCCGCCGGTCGCGAAGTACCGGGACTGACCGTGGTGGACACCGGCGCGGAGGTGGCGCGGCTGCTGGCGGAGAGCGACCGGGTGGCCCAGGCGCTGCTGGCCATGGAGGACCACCCGGGGCACCTGCTGCTGCGCGGCTCGGGCGTGACCGGCGCGACGGCCGCGCGGTGGGCGGGGGCCGAGGCGGCGGTGGTCGTGCTGTGGGAGTGGTTCGACACCTACCGGTCGTTCCTGGACGACGTGCGCGCCACCAGTGACCAGGCGGTGCTGGCGCGGCTGTTGACCGGCCCCGAAGTGGTGCTGTCGGCGGCGGTGCCGGTGCGGACGTTGACCTCGCCGGCGGTGGCGGCCGAGCGGGTGACCGTGGCGGAGCTGGTGGCGCGGATGAAGGCGCACTACGCCGAGGTGACCGCGTTGTTCGAGGAGGTCCACCGGGCGTGGTCGGCGCGGCTGGCGGTGCTCGACCCGCTGGAGCGCCGCCTGGCGGGGCTGGGCGGGACGCGGGTCGAGCGGTTGCGCCGGGAGCTGGCCGCCGCGCACGACCGGGCGGTGTCCGACCCGCTGGAGCCCGACCCGGGCCTGGCCGAGCTGGCGCGCCGGGTGGCGGAGGAGGCGGACCTGCACGCGGGGTTCGCCGCGCGGGTCGAGGCGGTGGCGCGGCGGTTGGCCGAGGCGGACGCGCTGCGCGGGGAGGCGCTCGCGGTGCGGCGGGAGGTGGTCGGCAAGATCGTCGGCGATCACCCGGACGTGCCGGAAGTTTCCGGGCCGCGCGGGGCACTGGAGGCGCTGCGGGTGCGTTTCCCTGAGGTACGCGAGGCGGAGGTGGAGCGGGTGGAGTCGGCGGCGCGGGCCGTGGCGGACCGGGTCCGGGCGGTGCTGGAGCACCTGTCCGGGTCGCTGGCGCGCCGCGCCGAGCTGCGCGGACGCCTGGACGCCTACCGCGCCAAGGCCGGCGCCCGGGGGCACGGGGAGGACGCGGAGCTGTCGGCGCTGCACCGGGCGGCGCGGGCGGCGCTGGACGGGACGCCGTGCGACCTGCGGGCGGCGACGGTGGCGGTGGCCCGCTACCAGCGCGGGGTGCTGGACCGCACGGAGGGGGCGCGATGAGCACGCTCGACGGGCCGGCGGCCGGTGTGATGAGGACGTGTCCGCGGACCGGGTGCGGCGGGCGCATCGAGGACGACGGCTTCTGCGACCGCTGCGGCCTGGAAGCCCCCGTGCTGCCCGACACCGCCCCGGCTCCCGCGCCGGCCGGCGCGCGCGGCGGGTCGGTGCGCGGTGGATCGGGGCGTGGCGGGTCGGTCGGCGCGGGGTCGTCGGGGACCGCGGCCGCCGTGCCCGACTTCGACTCCGGGCCGGGCACCGCGCCCTGGTCCGCCTCGACGGCGTCGGCGGGGCGGTCGCGGCCGTTGTCCACCCGGTCCTCGGGGCGCGGCCGGTTGGGCGCGGGGCTGGTGGAGGTGCCGCGGGTGCCCTACCGGGACCCGAAGACGGCCGTGCTGGCCGACCCCGAGGTGCCCGAGGCGAAGCGGTTCTGCTCCTCCTGCGGCAAGGAGGTCGGGCGGGGCCGGGACGGGCGGCCGGGCCGGGTGGAGGGGTTCTGCCCGCACTGCGGCCACCACTTCTCCTTCACGCCCAAGCTCGAACCCGGCGAGGTGCTGCACGAGCAGTACGAGGTGCTGGGGTGCCTCGCGCACGGCGGGCTGGGCTGGATCTACCTGGCCGCCGACCACGCCGTGAGCGACCGGTGGGTGGTGCTCAAGGGCCTGCTGGACTCCGGGGACGCCGACGCGATGGCCGCCGCGATGGCCGAGCGCCGGTTCCTGGCCGAGGTCGAGCACCCGAACATCGTCAAGATCCACAACTTCGTGCGGCACGCCGACCGCGCCACCGGCGAGCTGGTCGACTACATCGTGATGGAGTACGTCGGCGGCACGTCGGTCAAGGACATGATCAAGTCGATGCGGGCGGCCGGCACCGGGTCGGAGTCGCTGCCGGTGGCGCAGGCGATCGCCTACGCGCTGGAGGTGCTGCCCGCGTTGGGCTACCTGCACGGCGTGGGCCTGCTCTACTGCGACTTCAAGCCGGACAACGTGATCCAGACCGAGGAGCAGCTCAAGCTGATCGACCTGGGCGCGGTGCGCCGCGTGGACGACCGCCACTCCCCCATCTACGGCACGATCGGCTACCAGGCCCCCGAGATCGGCACGATCGGCCCGTCGGTGGCCTCCGACCTCTACACGGTGGGCCGGGCGCTGGCGGTGATGAGCTTCCAGTTCGACTTCCGCGGCAGGCACAAGGAGTCGCTGCCCGAGGACCAGCCGGTGCTGCGCCGGCACGACTCGTTCCGCCGCTTCCTGCTCCGGGCCACCCACCGCGACCCGGAGCAGCGGTTCGCCTCCGCCGAGGACATGGCCGAGCAGCTGACCGGGGTGCTGCGGGAGGTGTTGGCGCAGCAGGACGAGGTGCCGCGGCCGGGGGTGTCGCGGCAGTTCACGCCGGAGCGGCGGGCGTTCGGCACCGAGGGCGCGCCGGGGGCGTGCGCGGTGGCGGGGTGCCTGCCGGTGCCGCAGGTGGACACCGCGGACCCGGCGGCGGGGTTCCTGGCCACCGCGACCACCGGCGACCCGGACCAGCTCGTCACGGCGCTGCGGGCGGCGCCGGTGACGACCGTGGAGGTGCGGTTGCAGGTGGTGCGGGCGTTGATCGAGGCCGACCGGGTGGCCGAGGCGGTGGCGGAGCTGGACGAGCTGGAGTCGCCGCCGCTGTTCGACCCCGACGACCCGCGGGCCCCGGCGCCGGGCGACTGGCGGCCGGGCTGGTACCGGGGGTTGGCGGCGCTGGTCGGCGGGGACGCCGCGGCGGCGCGGGAGCGGTTCGAGCAGGTGTGCGACGTGCTGCCGGGCGAGGCGGCGCCGAAGCTGGCGGTGGCGGTCGCGGCGGAGCTGGCCGGGGACCGGGCGGCGGCACAGGCGTGCTACCGGGTGGTGTGGCGCACCGACCACGCCTACGTCAGCGCCGCGTTCGGGTTGGCGCGGGTGTTGTTGGCGGCCGGTGACCGGGAGTCCGCGGTGGCGGTGCTGCACTCGGTGCCGGAGACCTCCAGCCACCACGTGGCGGCGCAGGTGGCGGCGGTGCGGGCGCTGGCCGGGGGCGGGCCGGCCGACGTGGTCGCCGCGGGCGCCCGCCTGTCCGGGTTGGAGCTGGACGTGGCGCGCCGGGTCGGGCTGACCGCGGAGTTGCTGCGCACGGCGCTGGAGTCGTTGCCGCGCAACGGTTCCCGCCCGCCCGACGACCGGCTGCTGGGCTGCGAGTTCAGCGAGCGGGGGCTGCGGCTGGGCCTGGAGCGGGCCTACCGGCAGCTCGCGCGGCTGGCCGACACGCCGGAGGAGCGGATCGCGCTGGTGGACCGCGCCAACGAGGTCAGACCCAGGACGCTCGTGTGACGCCCCCGGCGGCCCGCCCGTCCGAACCCGAACCGACCGATGATCCCCGAGATGAGCACCGAATGAGCATGGAGACCTGCCCGGAGTGCGCGGCGGCGGTGTCGCCGCAGGACCGCTTCTGCGAGGAGTGCGGGCGCAACCTGCGCGTGCAGCGCACCGTCGTGGGCGGCCCGGAGGCCGTGGCGCGGTGCGCGTGCGGCGGCGCCGCCGGGTTCGACGCGGACGGGTTCTGCGGTGACTGCGGCCGGGCGCGGCCGTCGGCGCGCGACCGGGTGGAGTTCGTGCTGCCGGGGCTGGCCGGGGTCAGCGACCGGGGCAGGCGGCGGCAGCGCAACGAGGACTCGATGGCGTTCGGCCGGGTCCGGGGGCGCGGGGTCGCGGCGGTGGTGTGCGACGGGGTGGCGTCCTCCGAACGCGCGGAGCAGGCGTCGCAGGTCGCGGTGGACACGGCGGTGGACGTGCTGCTGACCGCGGTGCAGTCGGGCGCGGACCCGGAGGCGGCGACGCGGGACGCGGTGCTGGCGGCGGACGCGGCGGTGGCGCGGCTGGCGCGGCCGGGCGCGGAGGAGGTGGCGCCGTCGTGCACGTTCGTCTCGGCGGTGGTGGCCGACGACACCGCGACCGTGGGCTGGGTGGGCGACTCGCGCGCCTACCTGGTGGCCGAGGCGGGCGCGGCGCGGCTGACCACCGACGACACGTGGGCGGCGCAGCTGGTCGCCGAGGGGGTGCTGACCGAGGAGGAGGCGCTGACCGACCGGCGGGCGCACGTGCTGTCGCGGTGGCTAGGCGCGGACTCGGGGCTCGACGGCCCGCAGTCGGTGACCTTCCGGGTGGAGACGCCGGGGGTGCTGGTGCTGTGCAGCGACGGGCTGTGGAACTACCTGCCCGAGCCGGAGGACCTGCTGGCGGCGATGCCGCGCGGGGTGCCGCCGGTGGAGGTGGCGCGGGAGCTGGTGGAGGTCGCGTTGAAGGCCGGTGGCCACGACAACATCACGGTCGTGGTCGTGACGCTGCGGGGTGGGCATGGCGCTTGATTTCGCCGTCGAGGTGTTCCAGAACGAGTACCTGCCCGAGGGGGCGGCCGAGGTCAACGCGATCCTGACGGTGTCGGCGACGGGGACCGCCGCGCCGGCCGCGGTCGGGGACGCGGCGGAGGTGCTGATCGTCGACACGTCCGGGTCGATGCGGTACCCGCCGACCAAGCTCGCGGCGGCGAAGCAGGCCACCGAGGTCGCGATCGACACGCTGCGCGACGGGGTGCTGTTCGCGGTGCTGCGCGGCACGGACGAGGCGGAGGTGGTCTACCCGCCGGGGGCGGGGTTGGTGGCGGCGTCGCCGCGGACGCGGACGGCGGCCAAGCAGGCGGTGGCGCGGCTACGCGCGGACGGCGGCACGGCGATGGGCCGGTGGCTGCTGCTGGCCGACCGGGTGCTGGCCGGGCACGCGGGGTTGCGGCACGCGATCCTGTTGACCGACGGGCAGAACCAGCACGAGACGCCCGAGCGGCTGACCCGCGCGCTGGACCGGGTCGCGGGCCGGTTCACCGTGGACTGCCGCGGCGTGGGCACGGACTGGGAGGTCGCGGAGCTGCGGCGGATCTCCGAGGCGATGCTGGGGACGGTGGACATCGTGGCCGACCCGGCGGGGCTGGCCGAGGACTTCCGGGCGATGACGGCGGCGGCGATGGGCAAGGCGGTGGCCGACGTGTCGCTGCGGCTGTGGACGCCGGAGGGCGCGGAGGTGGTGTTCCTCAAGCAGGCCGCGCCGGGGTTGCGGGACCTGACCGGCCGGCGCGCCGAGTCCGGGGTGCGCACCGGGGACTACCCGACCGGCGCGTGGGCCGGCGGCGAGAGCCGCGACTACCACCTGTGCGTGCGGGTGAAGCCCGCGAAGGTCGGCGACCGGATGCTGGCGGCGCGGGCGAGCCTGGTGTCGGCCGACGGTGCGGTGCTGGGGCAGGGCCGGGTGCTGGCGGTGTGGACCGACGACACGGCGCTGTCCACGCGGATCAGCGCGGAGGTCGCGCACTACACCGGGCAGGCGGAGCTGGCGTCGGCGATCCAGGAGGGCTTGGAGGCGCGCAAGGCCGGCGACGCGGAGACCGCGACCGCGCGGTTGGGGCGGGCGGTGAAGCTCGCGCACGAGTCGGGCAGCACGGACACGGCGAAGCTGCTGGCGAAGGTCGTGGAGGTGCAGGACCCGGCGACGGGGACGGTGCGGCTGCGCTCGCGGGTGGCCGACGCGGACGAGATGACCCTGGACACCCGCTCGACGGTGACCCGCCGGGTCGGGAAGGGCTGACGCGATGGCGACCTGCCCGTCCGGCCACACCTCGGCCACCGACGACTACTGCGACGTGTGCGGCACGGCCATCGCCGACCCGCCGCCCGCGCCCGTCACGCCACCGGCGCCCGAGCCCGGGGACACGTGCGCGGCCTGCGGAGCGCCCCGGGTGGGCCGCTTCTGCGAGGACTGCGGCCACGACTCCCTGACCCCGCCGCCCACTCCGCCCCGGCCCGACCCGGTCCGGCCGGCATCGGCCCAGCCCGAACCGGCCCCGGCGGGATCGGCCGAGCGGTGGCACGTCACGGTCGAGGCCGATCGCGCCTACTTCGACCGCGTGGTCGAGGACGGCGGCCCGGACGCGACCGCCCTGGACTTCCCGCCGTTCTGCCCGCCGCGCCGCTTCGACCTGGTCGGCCCGCAGGTCACGATCGGCCGCCGCAGCCGGTCGCGCGGCATCTTCCCCACCGTGGACCTGGTCGGCCCGCCCGAGGACCCCGGCGTCTCGCACAGCCACGCCCTGCTGGTCCCGACCGGCGACGGCTGGTCGGTGGTGGACCTCGGCTCGACCAACGGCACGACCGTGAACGACGAGCCGAACCCGTTGCGCCCCAACACCCCGCGCCCGCTGGCCGACGGCGACCGGATCCACGTGGGCGCGTGGACCACGATCACCCTGCGCCGCACGCCCTGAACGCGACGAAGTCAGCGGGGGACGGCGTCCAGGGCCTTGAAGACGCGTTTGTCCGACACGCTGCCCCGGGTCGGGATGGTCTGGGCGAAGTAGCTCAGCCGCAGCTCCTCGATCATCCACCGCACCTCGTCCAGCTCCGGCTGCGGCTCGTCGGCGGGCAGGGCCGCGCGCAGGTCCCGGTACTCGGCGTGGACCTCGTGCACGCGGTCCATCCACTCGCGGTCGCGGGCGAGGTTGGTGGGCAGCTTCTCCAGGCGGCGGGAGATGCCCTGCAGGTAGCGGTGCGTGTCGGACAGGCGCGCCGCTCCCGCGGCGGTGACGAAACCCTGGTGCACCAGGCCCCTGAGCTGGGCGCGGACGTCGGCCAGGGAGTCCTCGTAGGCGCTGCCCTTGATGCCGGACAGGCGCAGTTCCGCGTCCTGGGCGGCGTCCAGGACGTTGCGGACCTCGCGGACCACCTCGAACACCGTCTCGCCCAGGTACTTGCGGACGTAGTCGGTCAGCCGGGCGAAGCCGCGCGCGTCCCACGCCGGGCCGCCGGCGGAGGTGACCAGGTGGTCCACGGCGGCGGAGATGCAGTCGGCGAGGAGGTTGGCCACGCCGCCGTGCGGGTTGCGGGTGAGCGTGAGCTTCTCGGCGTTGGTCAGGCCGCGTTGCAGCATCTTCACCGGTGAGGGCACGGTGAGCAGCAGCAGGCGGCGGGTGCCGGCGCGCATGGCGTGGGCCTGGCGGCCGGGGGTGTCGAGGATCTCGATGGCGACGCTGTCGCCCTTGTCGACCAGCGCGGGGTAGGCGGTGACGGTGATGCCGGACTGCTCCTCCCGCACCGTGCGGGGCAGCGCGTCGAAGTCCCAGCTGGTGATGCCGGTGCGGGTCAGGCTCGCCGCGGCGGCGGCCAGGGACTCGCGCAGCCGGCCGCGCAGTTGCCGCTTGAGCGCCGCGAGGTCCTTGCCCTGCGCGAGGGCGCGGTCCTGCTCGTCCACGACCTGGAAGGTGAGCTTGAGGTGTTCGGGGACCTGGTCGAGCTGCCAGTCCTCGCGCGTCACGATCACGCCGGTGAGCTTGGTGAGCTGGCGTTCCAGGGCCGGCAGCAGGGGTTCGTCGGGGCTGATGCCGGTCAGGGCGGCGGCGGCGACGTCGGGCACGGGCACGAAGTTGCGCCGGATCGTCTTGGGCAGCGACCGGATCAGCGCGACCACCAGGTCCGTGCGCATCCCCGGCACCTGCCAGGACAGCGAGTCGTCGGGCAGCGCGGTCAACGCGGGCAGCGGCAGCCGCACGGTGACGCCGTCCACGGCCGCGCCCGGCTCGAACCGGTAGGACAGCGGCAGGGTCAGCCCGCCGCGGGTGAGCTGGTCGGGGTAGGCGTCGGGTTCGACCTCGGCGCGGTCGTTGACCAGCATCGCCTTGTCGAAGGTCAACAGCTCCGGCTGGGCGGGGCGGGTCTTCTTCCACCACGTGTCGAAGTGCCGGGCGGACACGACCTCCGCGCCGACGCGCTGGTCGTAGAAGTCGAACAGCACCTCGTCGTCCACGACGATGTCGCGCCGCCGCGCCCGGTTCTCCAGCTCGGCGACCTCCTCCAGCAACGCCCGGTTGTGGTGGAAGAACTTGTGGTGGGTGGTCCACTCCCCCTGCACCAGGGCGTGCCGGATGAACAGCTCGCGGGACGCCTCCGGGTCGATGCGCCCGTAGTTGACCCGCCGCCCGGCGACGATCGGCACCCCGTACAGCGTCACCTTCTCCAGCGCCATCACCGCGCCGCGCTTGGCGTCCCACGCCGGTTCGCTGTAGGTGCGCTTGACCAGGTGCTCGGCGAGCTTCTCGGCCCACTCGGGTTCGATGCGGGCGACGATGCGGCCCCACAGCCGGGAGGTCTCGACCAGTTCGGCGGCCATCACCCACTGGGGTGGTTTGCGGAACAGGGCGGAGCCGGGGAAGATCGCGAACTTCGCGTTGCGGGCGCCCAGGTACTCGGTGGCCTGCCGCTTGCCCGGTTCGCGCTTGAGCACGTCCTTGACGCCGATGTGGGACAACAGGCCCGACAGCAGCGAGACGTGGATGCCGCGCGGGTCGGCGGGCTGCTCGTTGACGTGCACGCCCAGGGTCTTCGCGACCTGCCGCAGCTGCTGGTAGATGTCCTGCCACTCGCGCACGCGCAGGTAGTTGAGGAACTCGTTGCGGCACAGCCTGCGGAACTGGTTGGACGACAGCGCCTTCTGCTGCTCGCGCAGGTGGGTCCACAGGTTCAGGTAGGCCAGGAAGTCCGACTCCGGGTCCCTGAACCGGGCGTGCAGCTCGTCGGCGGCCTGCTGCTTGTCCGACGGGCGTTCCCGCGGGTCCTGGATGGACAGCGCGGCGGCGATGACCATGACCTCGCGGACGCAGCCGTTGCGGTCGGCCTCCAGCACCATCCGCGCCAGGCGCGGGTCGACGGGGAGCTGGGCGAGCTTGCGGCCCAACGGGGTGAGCTTCTGCTCGCCGGGCACGATCGCGCCCAGCTCCTGGAGCAGCTGCACGCCGTCGTTGATGTTGCGCGCGTCGGGCGGGTCGATGAACGGGAACGCCGCGATGTCGCCCAGGCCGATCGCGGTCATCTGCAGGATGACCGAGGCGAGGTTGGTGCGCAGGATCTCCGGGTCGGTGAACTCCGGGCGCGCGTCGAAGTCGTCCTCGCTGTAGAGGCGGACGCAGATGCCCTCCGACACGCGCCCGCAGCGGCCCTTGCGCTGGTTGGCCGACGCCTGCGACACCGGTTCGATGGGCAGCCGCTGCACCTTGAGCCGGTTGCTGTAGCGGGAGATGCGCGCGGTGCCCGGATCGACCACGTACTTGATGCCCGGCACGGTCAGCGACGTCTCCGCGACGTTGGTCGCCAGCACCACCCGCCGGCCCCGGTGCGGCTGGAACACGCGGTGCTGCTCGCCGAAGGACAGCCGCGCGTACAGCGGCAGGATCTCGGTGGAGGGCAGCTCCAGCGCGGCGAGCGCGTCGGCGGTGTCGCGGATCTCCCGTTCGCCGGACAGGAACACCAGCACGTCGCCGGGCCCCTCGGCCTGGAGTTCGCGCACCGCGTCGCAGATGGCCTGGGTCTGGTCGCGGTCCGGGTCGGCGTCGGGGTCGTCCGGGTCCACGACCGGGCGGTACCGGACCTCGACCGGGTAGGTGCGGCCGGAGACCTCGATGATCGGCGCGTCGCCGAAGTGCCGCGAGAACCGCTCCGGGTCGATCGTGGCGGAGGTGATCACGACCTTGAGGTCCGGGCGGCGGGGCAGCAGCTGCTTGAGGTAGCCCAGCAGGAAGTCCACGTTGAGGCTGCGCTCGTGCGCCTCGTCGATGATGATCGTGTCGTAGCGGGACAGCATCCGGTCGGTCTGGATCTCGGCCAGCAGGATGCCGTCGGTCATCAGCTTGACCAGCGTGTCGTCACCGGACTGGTCGGTGAACCGGACCTTGAACCCCACCGCCGAGCCCAGCTCGGTGCCCAGCTCCTGCGCCACCCGCTCGGCGACCGTGCGCGCCGCGAGCCGCCGCGGCTGGGTGTGGCCGATCTGGCCGAGCACGCCCCGCCCCAGCTCCAGGCAGATCTTCGGGATCTGGGTGGTCTTGCCCGACCCGGTCTCGCCGGCGACGATCACCACCTGGTGGTCGCGGATCAGCGCGGCGATGTCGTCCTTGCGCGCCGACACCGGCAGCTCGGCCGGGTAGGTGATCTTCGGCACGGCTTCGCGGCGCAGCGCCACGCGCAGCTCGGCCTGCTCGACCTCGGCGGCGATCTCGGCGTGCACGGCGGCGCGCGCCTTCTCGTCGCGGACCTTGCGCGCGCCCTCCAGCCTGCGGCGCAGCCGCCGCTGGTCCCGGGTCATCAGGTCGGACAGGCGTCGGTGCAGGTCGGGGTGCGCGGTGGTGTTCATGCTGCCGATCAGGATAGAGGTGCGGGTCCGGGCGGGTCTGCTCGATTATCCGCCCGGACCCCCGCCGCACCGGTGGCGCGCGCCCCTACCGCCGGTACGGCGAGCCCCCGTCGTGGACGGCGTCCACCAGGCCCTCCAGCTTCGCCAGCAGCACCCGCTGCAGGCCGGGCCCGAAGCTGACCCGCGCGACCCCCAGCCCGCCCAGCCGCGCCGGGGTCGGCCCGTCGGGGGTGTGGGCGACGTTCACCGGCCCGCCCACCGCCCGGCAGAACTCCTCGACCCGGTCCGCGGGCAACCCGATCGGGTACACGCAGTCCGCGCCCGCGGCCAGGTACGCCCGCGCCCGCGCCACGCCCTCCTCGACGTCGCGGCCGCCGTGCACGAACACGTCCACGCGGGCGTTGATGACCACGTGCGGGTCGGCGGCGCGCACCGCGCCCAGGAACTCGACCTGCGCGGCCAGGTCGACCATCTCCTCGGTGGCGGGTTCGGAGTCCTCCAGGTTGCAGCCCACCGCGCCCGCGTCCGCCAGGCGTGCGGCGATCTGCGCCGGGTCGAGCCGGTAGCCGCGTTCGATGTCCGCGGTGACCGGCACGTCCACCGCCCGCGCCACGCGGGCCACCGCCGCGAACGCCTCCTCGGCGGGCATGCCCTCGCCGTCGCCGTAGCCCAGCGCCGCCGACACCGCCGCGCTCGCCGTCGCGACCGCCGGGAACCGGGCCGCCACCACCTTCGCCGACGCGGCGTCCCACACGTTCGGCAGCACGACCGGCGTCCCGGGCACGTGCAGGGCGCGCAGCACCGACGCCTTCTCCTCGCGGGTGATCATGCGCGACACCCTAGGCACCCGTTGGCACCTTGCTAAGGTCCAATCCCGTGTCACAACCGTGGGCCACTTCCGGCGTGGACCTCCACCTGGACCTCGACCCGGGCACCGGCCGCCGCACCGGCCTGGAGCACGCCCTGCGCGACGCCATCCGCGCCGGCCGCCTGGCCCCCGGCGCCCGCCTGCCCGCCACCCGCCGCCTCGCCGTCGAACTGGGCCTGGCCCGCAACACCGTCGCCGCCGCCTACGACCAACTCGTCGCCGAGGGCTACCTGACCGCCCGCCGCGGCGCCGGCACCCGCGTCGCCACCCTCCCCGAATCCGCGACCCCCGAATCCGCGACCCCCGGCCCCACCACCCCCGCCGCGGGCCCCGACACCACCGCACCCCGCCTGGACCTGCGACCGGGCTGCCCCGACGTCACCACCTTCCCCACCACCGCCTGGCTGCGCGCCACCCGCCGCGCCCTGCTCGCCGCACCCGCCACCGTCCACAGCTACGGCGACCCCCGCGGCCTGCCCGGCCTGCGCCACGCCCTCGCCGAATACCTCGGCCGCACCCGCGGCGTGCACGCCGACCCCACGAACATCGTCGTCACCTGCGGCTACGTCCACGGCCTGGCGCTGCTGGCGAGCGTGCTGGACGGGCCGGTCGCCATGGAGGACCCCGGGCTGCCGTTCCACCGCGACGTCGTGCGCCGCGCCGGCCGCACCGTCGTACCCCTGCCCGTGGACGACGACGGCGCGCACTCCTTCCCCGACCACGTGGCCGCCGCCGTCGTCACCCCCGCCCACCAGTACCCCACCGGCGTCCCCCTGCACCCCACCCGCCGCCACGCCCTGGTCGACTGGGCCCGCGACACCGGCGCGATCGTGGTCGAGGACGACTACGACGGCGAGTTCCGCTACGACCGCCAACCCCTCGGCGCCGTCCAGGGCACCGCCCCCGACCACGTCGTCTACGCCGGCAGCGCCTCCAAGACCCTCGGCCCCGGCGTCCGGCTGGGCTGGCTGGTCCTGCCGCCGCGCCTGGTCGAACCCGTCGTCGAGGCCCGCCGCCACACCGACCTCATCACCGCCGCGCCCACCCAGCTCGCCCTGGCCGACCTGATCACCAGCCACGCCTACGACCGGCACATCCGCGCCTGCCGCCTGCGCTACCGCCGCCGCCGCGACCACCTGCTCGCCGCGCTCGACGGCCACACCGCCCTCGGCGTGTCCGCCGGCCTGCACGCCGTGGTCCCCCACCCCGACGAGACCGCCGTCCTGGCCGCCGCGACCGCCGAAGGCCTCGCCCTCGGCGGCCTGCGCGACCACTGGCACGACCCCGAAGGCCGCCCGGGCGGCGTCATCGTCGGCTACGGCACCCCCGCCGAACACGCCTGGCGACCCGCCCTGGCCGCCCTCACCCGCGCCCTCGCCACCCGCCGGATCACGGCGTGAGCCCCACCGCCGCCGAGAACGACCCGTCCATGTGGAACGGCACCGAGGTGTGCTCGTGCGCGATCCGCCACACCCCCGCCACCCGCCGCAGGCACACCGTCGACCGGAACCACAGGTCGAACCGCTCCGGGTAGCCCTGCGGCAACGCCGACATCCGGTTGAGGCTGTGGCAGAACGCCACGTCCCCCTCCGCCACCACCGCCAACTCCCGCACCTCGTAGTCCACCGCGCTCGCGAACGTCGCGAACCACTCCCGCAACGACCCCGGGTCGGTCAACCCGCGGTGCGCCAACGGCGGCGCCATCGTGAACGCCACCGCCTCCGGCAGGTAGTCCGCCGCCAACGCCTCCGCGTCCCCCGCCCGCACCGCCGCCGCCCGCCGCGCCACCAGCTCCTCGATCTCCCGCACGTCCCGCTCCCGTCACGCACCGGCACCCCCGACGGGCACCGCTCACCCCGGACGTAGAAGCTGGACCCGAGTTCTCGACACGACCCGGGGAGGAAATCCGTGAAGTACGTCATCCTCATCTACGGCAACCCCGAATCCCGCGCCATCTGGGACAACCTGCCCGCAGAGGAACGCGCCCGCGGCCTGGAGGACTACCAGCGCCTCGACGAAGACCTCGCCGACTCCGGCGAACTCGTCGTCAGCGAAGCCCTCGCCGACCACGCCCAGACCAAGCGCCTGGTCGTCCGCGACGGCCAGAAGACCACCACCGACGGCCCCTTCGCCGAGGCCAAGGAACTGCTCGCCGGGTTCTACCTGGTCGACGTCGAGAACATCGACCGCGCCGTCGAGATCGCCTGGCGCGTCCCCGAAGCCCGGCTCGGCCTGGTCGAGGTCCGCCCCGTCATGACCCTCGGCGACTTCCTCCAGTGACCCTCGAAACCCTCCTGCGCGACCTCGCGCCCCAGGTCCTCGCCATCCTCGTCCGCCACCACGGCGACTTCGCCGACTGCGAGGACGCCGTCCAGGAAGCCCTGCTCGCCGCCACCACCCAGTGGCCGACCAACGGCGTCCCCGACAACCCCAAGGCGTGGCTGGTCACCGTCGCCTCCCGCCGCCGCATCGAGACCTGGCGCCAGGACACCGCCCGCACCCGCCGCGAACACACCGCCGCCACCCTCACCCCACCCGACCCCGACCCACCCCTCGGCGTCGACGACACCCTCACCCTGTTCGAACTGTGCTGCCACCCCGCCCTGACCCCACCCTCCCGGGTCGCCCTCACCCTGCGCGCCGTCGGCGGCCTGACCACCGCCGAGATCGCCCGCGCCTTCCTGGTCCCCGAAACCACCATCGCCCAACGCATCAGCCGCGCCAAGGCCAAGATCAAGGGCAACGGCTTCACCCGACCCGACGACCACGACGCCGTCCGCCACGTCCTCTACCTGATCTTCACCGAAGGCCACACCGCCAGCTCCGGCACCCACCTCAACCGCGTCGACCTCACCACCGAAGCCATCCGCCTGACCCGCCTGCTGCCCCACGACGGCGAAACCGACGGCCTGCTCGCCCTCATGCTGCTCACCGACGCCCGCCGCCCCGCCCGCACCACCCCCGACGGCGCCCTGGTCCCCCTGGCCGACCAGGACCGCACCCGCTGGGACCACGACGCCATCGCCGAGGGCACCGCCCTGGTCCGCCACGCCCTGGCCACCCACCCCATCGGCCCCTACCAACTCCAAGCCGCCATCGCCGCCGTGCACGCCGAAGCCCCCACCGCCGCCGACACCGACTGGCCCCAGATCCTCACCCTCTACGACCTGCTCAACAGCATCACCCCGGGCCCCATGGTCACCCTCAACCGCATCGTCGCCACCGCCATGGTCCACGGCCCCGACACCGCCCTGACCGCCCTCGACCGGGCCGCGCACGACCCCGCCCTGACCGACCACCACCGCGCCCACGCCGTCCGCGCCCACCTGCTCGACCTCGCCGGCCACCACGACGAGGCCCGCACGCACTACGCACGGGCCGCCGCCCTCACCCGGAGCCTCCCCGAACGCCGCTACCTCGAAACCCGCGCCCGGCGGACCTGATCATCCGATCACCACTCGGCGGGCAACCCCGGCCGGTGCGTCCCGAACGTCCACTCGAACCCCTCCGGGTCCACCACCCGGAACCGGTGGTTCCCCCACTCCGTGCCCGACGGCTCCCACACCGGCACCGCACCCTCCGCCACCGCCCGCCCGAACAGCGCGTCCACCTCCCCGGCGTCCGCCACCGCCAGGTACGCGCCCTGCCCCGACGTGTCCCCCCGCCGCGGCGGGCGCGAACACCCGTCGTGATCGGAGAACACCATCAGCGCCGCACCACCCAACCTCAACTCCGCGTGCGCCACCCCGCCCCGCTCGTCCGGGAACCGCATCGTCGTCTCGAACCCGAACGCCCGCCCCAACCAGTCGATCGCCGCACCGGCGTCCCGGTACCCCAGGTACACGTGCAAAGAAGTCATGCCCGAAACCCTCCCGCCCAACCAGGACGACCACCGCCCTCGATCACCCCGCCACGACCACAAACCGCCGTTCGGCGGATAGCGAACCGGCCTCACTCTCGGTGAGGTGGTCACGTCGATGCGTCGGGGGACCATCGAGGGGGAGACACGACTTTGTTCCGTCCCGTGCCGGTGCCCGCACTCCCACCCAGCACCGCACTGGCCGACCTGGCCATGACCCGCGACGACCACGCCTGGCTCGCCGGCACCACCGGCGTGTTCACCAGCCGCCCCTCCACCCCCCTCGTCCTGCGCTGGACCGGCCTCGACTGGACCGAGGAACCCCTCCCCGAACTGCCCACCCCCGCCAGCCTCGCCGCCATCTCCGCCGCCGCCCCCGACGACGTCTGGGCCGTCGGCAACACCGCCGGCCACCCCCTGGTCCTGCACTACGACGGCACCCGCTGGCACACCGTCACCACACCCCGCATCCCCTGGGCCAAAGCCGTCACCGCCATCACCCCCGACGACGTCCACATCGTCGGCACCGGCGCCGACACCCTCCACTGGAACGGCGCCACCTGGACCCGCGACACCGTCCTGACCTCCGCCCGCGAAACCCTCCACACCATCACCGCCGGCGGACCCGACGACGTCTGGGCCGGCGGCGGCGGCCTCACCGGAGCCGGCCCCGCCACCTACGAGTACCCCGTCCTCGTCCACTGGGACGGCACCACCTGGAACGACCTGCACGGCCCCCGCCTCGACCACGGCCACATCGCCGCCCTCGCCGCCGACGGCCCCCACGACGTCTGGCTCGCCCACGCCCGCGACACCGACGGCCTGCAGATCCACCACTTCGACGGCGACCGCTGGCACCCCGTCCCACCACCCACCGACCCCGACCGCCTCAGCCTCCACGGCGTCGCCGCCCGCTGGACCTGGGGCGTGCGCGCCACCCGGGCCACCTTCGAGACCCGCCCCGCCTACCACCACTGGACCGGCGAGGACTGGACCGAACACCCCCTGCCCGACGACCTGGCCCGCACCTCCGCCTCCCACGTCGGCCTGGCCACCGACGGCACCACCACCTGGGCCTACCTCAAGACCGCGGCCGGCGTGCACGTCCTGCGCCACACCGCGCCGTGACCGCCACAGCCGTGCGAGCCGCCCGCACCCCCGCGACACTGGACGGGTGATCGAACTGACCGCGACCGTCCTGGACACCCCCGACCCGAGGGCACTGGCCCGCTTCTACAGCGAACTCCTCGGCTGGCCCGTGGTCACCGACGAACCCGACTGGGTCACCGTCCGCCCACCCGGCGGCGGCGCGGGCCTGTCCTTCCAGACCGAGCGACGACACGCCCGCCCCACCTGGCCCGCCGGACCCGGCGACCAGCAGATGCAGCTGCACCTGGACATCGAGGTGGACGACCTCGACACCGCCCGCCACCGCGCCGAGGAACTGGGCGCCACCCTCGCCGACTTCCAACCCCAGGACGACGTCCGCGTGCTCCTGGACCCCGCCGGCCACCCGTTCTGCCTCTGGATCCGCACCTGACGTCAACCCCCACCCACCCCCGAGCGTGTACCAGGCAGAACCGCACACACCGAGGGGGAGCAGGTGTCGTTGACCGCCGACGACGCGATGGCCGAGCTGCACCGGCGCGAACGGCCGGGCCTGCTACGCCTCGCCGCGCTCCTCCTCGGTGACCGCGCCCAAGCCGAGGACGTCGTCCAGGACGCCTTCCTCAACACCCACCGCAAACGCGCCACGCTCGACCCCACGACCGCCGCCGGCCACCTGCGCGTCGCGGTCGTCAACGGCGCCCGCACGGCCCACCGCCGCGGTCGCCTCACCTGGCGCCACCACCGCACCGCGAGCCCCGACACACCCGGCCGACACCGACACCACCGCGGCCGACACCGACACCACCGCGGCCGACACCGACACCACCGCGGCCGACACCGACACCACCGCGGCCGACACC
>NZ_JBEZBW010000018.1:17947-101030 GCF_040647305.1 Saccharothrix sp. NPDC042600
ACCGCGGCCGACACCGACACCACCGCGGCCGACACCGACACCACCGCGGCCGACACCGACACCACCGCGGCCGACACCGACACCACCGCGGCCGACGCCCTCCCCGACCCGACCGGTTCTGTCGGTACCCCGTGGGACGCTGGAACCGGGGGCCGGAGGCCACACCACCGCGGCCACCCACCCGCGCCGGCCACCGCGAACAACCGCGCCACCCGCCGCGCCTTGGCAGCGGCAGCGGCCGGCGCGGTGCTCGTCGTGGGCGGAGCGGTCCACGCGCTGCGCCCCGACCCGACCACCCCTCCCGCCGCCGAACACGGGAGCACCGCGCCGAACACCGCCGCCCCGAACACCGCCGCCCCGAACACCCCCGGGCCGAACACCGCCGGGCCGAATACCCCCGCCCGGAACACCGCGGTGCCGAACAGTGCCGAGCCCACCACCACTCCGCCCTCGACACCCCCGGCCGGCCCCTCGTTCCCCTACCGCCTTTACACCCACTGCGGCATCGACGAGGCCAAGATCGGCGACACCGGGGCCGTCTTCACCGACGCCAAGGGCCACGAGGTCCGGTTCCGGGTCCGCCCGGAGGCCATCGACTTCACACGGGTGTGCCGTTGACCGCCCGCGTGATCGAGTCCAGCACCCCCGGGAAGCGCTGCTCCATCTCCTCGCGCCGCAGCTCGTGCGTCCGGTAACTGCCCTGCGGGGTCACGCGCAGCACGCCCGCCTCCCGCAGCACCTTCAAGTGGTGCGACAGCGTCGACATGCTCACCGGAACGTCGAACTGCCCGCACACGATCCCACCCGACCGCGCCAGCTCCGCCACGATTCGCAACCGCACCGGGTCGGCGAGCGCGGCGAGCACCGCGGAGAGCCTGAGGTCCTCCACAGCGGGGTGTTCCAGCGCGCGCATGCCGGGGATCGTAACCGCCGATCAGGATTCCATTTCTGTCTACACTGAAGGAATAAAGATTATTGACCTGGTAGCGTCACGCCCCATGAGCCTGCCGGAGCCGGTCCGCGCCGAACTCGACCGCGTCACCCACCCGGTCCTGGTCGACCTCGCCGCCCTGGAGCAGGTCCGCCGCCGCTTCGACGACGAGCAGGCGGCCGCCCTCGCGGGCTACCTCAGCGCCGCACAGTCCCCCAACACGCTGCGTGCCTACCGCTCCGACTGGGTCGCCTGGGCCGCGTGGTGCGAGCGGGAGAACCGCCAGGCGCTGCCCGCCGACCCGGTCGACGTCGCCGTCTACCTCGCCGTGGCCGCCGAGAGCGCCAAACCCGACGGCTCCCCCGCGTTCAGCCCCTCCACGCTGGAGCGCAAGGCCGCCGCCATCGCCGCCGTGCACGCCGCCGGCGGCCTCCCCTCCCCCACCAGGTCCGACGTCGTCCGCCTGACCCTGCGGGGCATCCGCCGCACCCGCCGCGACCAGCCCCGCCGCAAGCGCCCGGTCCTGCTGGACACCCTGGCCGACCTGCTCGCCGAACGCCCGCCGCCGGGCTGGCCCACCGGGGTCGCCCGCCGCCGCGACGCCCTGCTGCTCCTGGTCGGCTTCGCCGGCGCCCTCAGGCGCAGCGAACTGGCCAACCTCCGCCTGGAAGACGTCACCGTGGACGTGGACGCCCGCACCCGGGAGCCGCTGCTGCTGGTGGACCTCGGCGTCACCAAGACCGACCAGACCGGCACGCACGCCCAGCGCGTGGTGCTCCCCCGCGGCGCGCGCCGCCCGACGTGCCCGGTGTGCGCGTTCGCGGACTGGGTGGACGTCCTGACCGCCGCCGACCCGCGCGGCCTGCTGGAGGACGAACCCGACGGCGAACCCACCCACCGCTGCCACAGCTACCGGCCCCAGGCCCACCAGGGGCCGCTGTTCCCCGCGGTGAGCCGGTACGGCCGGATCGCCGCCAAGCCGATGTCGGACAAGGCGGTCTCGGACCTGGTGAAGCGGTACGCGCTCAAGGCCGGCCTGGACCCGGCGCTGTTCGGCGGGCACTCGCTGCGCGCCGGGTTCGCCACGCAGGCGGCGCTGGGCGGGGCCAGCGACCGGGAGATCATGCGGCAGGGCCGGTGGACCAACCCGCGCACCGTGCACCGCTACATCCGTACCGCCAACCCCCTCGAAGACAACGCGGTCACCCGTCTGGGCCTGTGAACACGCGTCCGGGAGTGTGACGCAGAGCGCACGAACGGTTGTTAACTGTAAACAGGCCCCGTCCGGGCGGACTGGACCGAACGGGCCAGCGGAATGCGGCACAAGACCGCTTGCCACGATTTGTTTCCGTGGTGTTTCCACATAGTTTGAGCTGCGGTTTTGCCAGTTTTTCGCACGTCGTGCAGGGAGCTGACCTGCACTGCTCGCGAACTCGTGAAAGCGTCTCACGTTTTAAGAGGGCATTTACCCGCGCATTAACGGCAATACGATCAGTCCACCTTGGTCGCCCTCGCCACGACCACCGGCTTTCCGCCGCCAGGCCGTGGCCCCCGGACTACCCTGCACTGTCCGGGGGCCACCGTCACCCTTCCGGGACCCGCTGCCCGCCCGGGACCGCCTCCGGCCCGTCCACGGCGATCGGTGGGTCCGCGGCTACCGGATCACGTGGTGCCGCCGACGACGGCGTCCGAGGACGGCTCCTCGTCGCGCTTCTCCGGCGGCGGCACGACCCCGGACAGGTCGCCGCCGTTGTCGTTGACGCGCAGCACGAAGGGCCGGGTCGGCGTGTAGGACACCACCGACACCGACGCCGGGTCCACGACGATGCGCTGGAAGCCGTCCAGGTGCACGCCGAGCGCGTCCGCCAGGACCGCCTTGATCACGTCGCCGTGGCTGCACGCCACCCACACCGCCCGCGGCCCGAACCGCTCGGTCACGCGGGCGTCGTGGGCCCGGATCGCCGCCACCGCGCGGGCCTGCACGGCCGCCAGGCCCTCGCCGCCGGGGAACACCGCGGCCGACGGGTGCTGCTGCACCACCTGCCACAGCGGTTCCTTGAGCAGCTCCTTGATCTCCTTGCCGGTCCACTCGCCGTACTCGACCTCGGCCAGCTCCGGCTCGACCACCGGCTCCAACGCGCGCGCGGCCAGCAACGGGGCCAGGGTCTGGGCGCAGCGCTCCATCGGCGAGCTGACCACGGCGTCGATCGGCACGCCGGCCAACCGCTCCACGAGCTTCTCCGCCTGCGCCACGCCGCTGTCGGCCAGCCCCACGCCGGGGGCGCGGCCCGCGAGCACGCCGGAGCCGTTGGCGGTGGAACGGGCGTGTCGGAGCAGGATCACGGTAGCCACGACGACCACCCTATGTGGCGTTGATGAGACCCATCGACAGCAGGCCCATCAGCACGATGCCCAGCAGCAGCCGGTACCAGACGAACGCCGAGTAGCTGTGCTTGGACACGTACCGCAGCAGCCACGCGATGGTCGCGTAGCCGACCACGAACGACACCAGGGTCGCCACGATCATCTGCGGCACGGACGCGGCGTTGGGCTCGGACCGGTCGAGCACGTCGGGGATGCTGAACAGCCCCGCGCCGAACACCGCGGGCAAGGCCAGCAGGAAGGAGTACCGCGCCGCCGCCGCCCGCTCCAGGCCCAGGAACAGGCCCGCGGTGAGCGTGCCGCCGGAGCGGGACACGCCCGGGATCAGCGCCATCGCCTGCGCCAGGCCCATGCCGACGGCGTCCTTGAGCTCCAACCGGGTGCGGATGTGCTTGGCGAACTGGTCGGCGACGCCGAGCAGGATGCCGAACACCACCAGCACGGTCGCGGTGATCCACAGGTTGCGCAGCGAACTGCGGATCTCGTCCTTGAAGACGTAGCCCAGCACGCTGATCGGGATGGACCCGATGATCACGTACCACGCCATCCGGTAGTCCTCGGTCTTGCGGGCGGCCTTGCTGAACAGCCCCTTGAACCACGCGGCGATGAAGTTGCCGATGTCCTTGGCGAAGTAGATCAGCACGGCGACCTCGGTGCCCAGCTGGATCACCGCGGTGAACGACGCGCCCGCGTCGTTGCCGAAGAACAGCGTCGAGACGATCCTGACGTGCGCCGACGAGGAAATGGGCAGGAATTCCGTCAAGCCTTGGACGATTCCGAGAACCAGGGCCTGCAACCAGCTCAACTACCCACTCCCGCCAGATCCAGAGCTTCGGTCGCGGTGCGCAGCGCCGCGATCCCCTGCTCAAGATCTTGCAGCATGGGCGAAAGGGTGAGCGTGGTGACCCCCGCTTCGGCGTAGGCCTTCATCCGCTCGGCGATGCGCTCGCGGGTCCCCAGCAGCGACGTCGAGTCCAGGAACTCCACCGGCAGAGCGGCCATCGCGCCCTGGTAGTCCCGGGCGAGGTACTTCTCCTGCACCTGCGCGGCCTCGGCGGCGAAGCCCATGCGCGCGGCCAGGGCGTTGTAGAAGTTCTTCTCCCGGCTGCCCATGCCGCCGACGTAGAGCGCGGCGTAGGGGCGGACGGTGTCGGCGCAGGCGCGCCAGTCCTCGCCGACGACCAGCGGCACGGTCGGGACGACGTCGAAGCCCTCCAGGGTCTTGCCGGCCTTGGCCCGGCCGGCGCGGAGCGCGTCCAGGGAGGCGGCGGAGTGCTCGGGCGAGAAGAACACGCCCAGCCAGCCGTCGGCGATCTCGCCGGTCAGTTCGAGGTTCTTCGGGCCGACCGAGGCCAGGTAGATCGGGATGTGCTCGCGCACCGGGTGCACGGTCAGGGTGAGCGCCTTGCCGGGGCCGTCGGGCAGGGGCAGCCGGTAGTGCTCGCCGTCGTAGCGCAGCTTCTCCCGGCGCAGGGCGGCGTTGACGATGTCGACGTACTCGCGGGTGCGGCCCAGCGGCTTGTCGAAGCGCACGCCGTGCCAGCCCTCGGAGACCTGCGGGCCGGACACGCCCAGGCCCAGCCGGAACCGGCCGCCGGACAGGGTGTCCAGGGTCGCGGCGGTCATCGCGGTCATGGCGGGGGTGCGCGCCGGGATCTGCAGGATGGCGCTGCCGACGTCGATGCGTTCGGTCTGCGCGGCCACCCACGCCAGCACGGTCGGCACGTCGGAGCCGTAGGCCTCCGCCGCCCAGACGACCGACCAGCCCAGCCGGTCGGCTTCCCTGGCCAGTTCGAGGTTGGCGGAGTCGTTGCCCGCGCCCCAGTACCCGAGGTTCAGTCCCAGTCGCACGGGACGGGACCCTACCGGCGGGTAACCGGGTGCGCCAGGGCAGGCTATCGGGTTGTTCTGGACCGGACATGCGCCGTGTGCGCCCGCCGGAATGTCGATCACCGTTTAGGCTGCGCCGCGTGGAACAGCGATACCTCGGCCGCAGCGGTCTGCGGGTCTCCCGGATGGCCCTGGGCACGATGACCTGGGGCCGGGACACCGACGCGGACGAGGCCGCCACGCAGCTCATGGCCTTCACCGAGGCGGGCGGCACGCTCGTGGACACCGCCGACGTCTACGTGGAGGGCGAGAGCGAGCGCATCCTGGGCGGCCTGATCGGGGAGGTCGTGCCGCGCGACGAGCTGGTCATCGCGACCAAGGCGGTGGCGCGGCGCAACGACGGCCCGTTCGGCGGCGGCGCGTCGCGGGCGGCGCTGCTGTCGGCGCTGGACGGCTCGCTGCGCAGGCTGGGCGTGGAGCACATCGACCTGTGGCAGCTGCACGCGTGGGACCCGGCGGTGCCGCTGGAGGAGACGCTGTCCGCGCTGGACCACGCGGTGGCCTCGGGCAAGGTCCGCTACGCGGGCGTGTCGAACTACTCGGGCTGGCAGTTGGGCACCGCCGCCGCGCTGCCCGGCCACACGCCGATCGTGTCCACGCAGGTGGAGTACTCGCTGCTGGAGCGCGGGGTGGAGCGGGAGGTCGCACCGGCGGCCGAGCACCACGGGATCGGGCTGCTGCCGTGGGCGCCGCTGGGCCGCGGCGTGCTGACCGGCAAGTACCGCAACGGGACGCCGTCGGACTCGCGGGGCGCGTCGGCGCACTTCGCCGGGTACGTCGAGCAGCACCGCACCGAGCGGGCGGCGCGGATCGTGCAGGCGGTGGCGACGGCGGCGGACGGCCTGGGCACCAGCCCGCTGTGCGTGGCGCTGGCGTGGGTGCGCGACCGGCCCGGCGTGGTGGCCCCGGTGGTGGGCGCGCGCGACACCGGCCAGCTCCTGGGGTCGTTGGCGGCGGAGGACATCGCGCTGCCGCCGGCGATCCGGTCGGCGCTGGACGACGTGAGCGCCGTCGAGTTCGGTTATCCGGAACGTCCGATGGGGTGACGTTCGACCGAATCCTCCGCTTTGGTAACTTCGCGTCACCAAATGTGTGTGATCTGTTACCCCAATGGCGGTGTCGGTCGTGATCGGGTCTAGCGTTCGCCGCCGTGCGCGATTCAAGTGACACAGCCGCGGTGACGCGGCGTCGACTGTTCGGCCTCACAGCCGGCACGGCGGCGGCCCTGGCCGCCGCGTCCCCCGCCTCCGCGCAGGAGGCGCCGGACTCGAAGAACCTCGACGCGGAGGCCTCCTGGCGCAAACTCGCCGAGGGCAACCGGCGTTTCGTCAGCGGTCACCAGACCCACCCCCACGAGTCGCTGAAGTGGCGCGAGTCCCTGGTCAAGGGCCAGCACCCGTTCGCCTGCGTGGTCGGCTGCGCCGACTCCCGCGTGCCGCCGGAGCTGGTGTTCGACGAGGGCTTCGGCGACCTGTTCACCATCCGCGCGGCCGGCGAGGTCCTGGACAACAGCGTCCTGGGCAGCGTCGAGTACGCGGTGGAGCACCTGGAGGTGCCGCTGGTCGTCGTGCTCGGGCACGCCTCCTGCGGCGCGGTCTCGGCCACGATCGACGTGGTGCGCGGGCGGACCGAGGTGTCCGGTGACATCTCCACGCTGGTGCGGGCGATCGAGCCCGCGGTCCTGGCGACCCCGCCGGACCGGGACGAGAAGGCGTTCCTGGCCCGGTGCGTGGACAACCAGGCCAAGCGGGTGGCGGCGCTGATGGTGGAGCGGTCGGTGACCATCAGGACCGCCGTGCGCCACCACGGGGTGAAGGTCGTGGCGGCCAGCTACCAGCTCGACACCGGCGCGGTCACCCGGCTGACCTAGATCAGCACCTCGTCCACCAGCCGGAACCACTCCCGGACCCCCGCGAGCTGGTCCTCCAGCCAGGTCGCCACGTCGGCGGCCAGGTCCAGCGCGCGGGGTGTCCGGACCCGGCCCGCCAGGTGCTCCACCAGCGCCTGGATGCGCCGCACCGGCGGCGGGTGGGTGGCGGCGAACGGGACCGGCCGGGACTGCTCGGCGGCCAGGCGGTCGGTCACCTCGTGCAGGAACAGCACCAGCAGCAGCGCGCCCACCAGGCACGGCTCGATGACGTCCACCTGGCGCGGGGCCAGGTCGTCGAGGGTGCGCAGCATGATCGTGGCGGCGACCCGGTCGGCCTCGTGCTCGCGCGGCCAGCCGACCGACCAGGCGTCCAGGGCGCCGACCGGCGTGTCGGGGTCGGTGACCCGGCGGGCGGTGACCAGGTGGCCCGCGAGGACGTGCGCGACCTCGTGCGCGATGACGAACTGGGTCGCGCGGCGCAGCATCAGGCCGACCAGCGCCAGGCGTTGCCCGGCCAGTTCGGGCAGGGGGCGGGCGGCGACGGCGCCGTTGCCGTAGAGGTAGGCGTTGACGGCCTCGGCCAGGGCGTAGCCCGCCTGGTCGGCGGTGAGCAGGGACGGCGTGCCGTAGGCGGGCAGCGCGCCGGTCATGATCTTCAGCACAGCGGCGGTGAGGTCCAGCAGGGCGGTGTTCACCAGGACCAGCACGCCCCGGCCGGGCACCGGCACGCTGACGCCGTCCAGGGTGCCGGTCGGGAAGACGCCCGCCAGCACCGGGGTCCGGACGCTCCAGCCCGCCGCGTCGGCCAGGTGCAGCACCTCGGGCTGGCAGGCGTCGAGGGTGGCCTGCAGGTCGCGCAGGTGCGCCGGGCGGTAGGCCGCGGGGCGCACGCGGACGTCGGCGAGCCTGGTCAGGCGGGTGCGCAGCGGTTCGGCGGCCACCTGGGTCCAGGTGTGGTAGCGGTCCTCGCCCGGGGCCTCCCGGGCGGGTGGGCCGAGGTGGTCGGCGACCCTGCGGTCGCGCAGCAGCTCCACGTGCCTGGCCCGCAGTTCCTCCACCGTCATCGGCCGCCTCCCGTCACCTGGGATAGTCGCGGAAAGGCCCGTCGGGGTACGGGTGCGCGGCCACTACCACTCCCCTGGACCAACGACAACACCCTCCCCCTGCGTGACGATGGTGGTTTCGTGATGGATGCTGGGAGGACGTTCTCGCGATCGGGCTAGCTGGAGGTTCGACGTTGCGCCGACTGGCCGCGGCAGTGCTCACCGGGACCGCGTTGCTGTCCGGCTGCGCGACCGAGGAGAACCCGGGCGACCCGCTGCAGATCGCCGCGACCCTGGAACCCGCAAAGCCCGCGGTGTCGCCGCGGGTCACGGCCACGCCCGAGGGCACGGTCCTGCCGATGCGCCGCGCGAGCGCCGTCGCGGTCCTGCCCGGCCACGTCGCCGTGGCGCTGGCCGACCCGCCGTCGGTGTCGCTGCACCCGTTGGACAACCTGGCCGCCCCGCGGGTGGTGCCGCTGCCCGGCGTGGCCGAGCGGCTGGTGGTCGCGGGGGACGCGGTGGAGGTCCCGGTGCCCGGCAGCGGGGTCGTGGTGACCGTGCGCGCGGACGGCACGTCGTCGTCGCGGCCGGTCGACGGCGGGCCGGTGGACGTGGCGCGGGCGGGCGGCAAGGAGGTCGTCGCGCGCCGGGACGCGAAGTCGTTGGACGTGGCCGGTCGCGCGGTGGGCGGGGTGTCCAGCCCGGACCGGCTGGTGGCGGTCGGCGACCACGCGGTGGTGCTGGACCGGCCGCGCAGCGCGGTGTTCGACGTGGACCTCGGCGCGGAGCCGAAGCTGGGCGCGGGGTTGCGGGCGGGCGAGGGCGCGACCGCGGCGGTGGCCGACCGGTTCGGCCGCGTGCTGGTCGTGGACACGCGCGGCGGTGAGCTGATGGCGTTCTCGGTGCGCCCGCTGATCATGCGGCAGCGCTTCCCGCTGCCGGGCGCACCGTACGGGATGGCCTACGACGAGCGGCGCGACCTGCTGTGGGTCACGCTCACCGAGCGCAACGAGGTGGTCGCGCTCGACGTCGCGGGCGGCGAGCCGGTGGAGAAGCGCCGGTACGCCACGGTCCGCCAGCCGGACTCGGTGGCGGTGGACCCGGGCAGCGGGCGCGTGTTCGTCGCGTCCGGAGACGGCCAAGGGATGCAGGTGATCGGGTCATGAGCGAAGGGGTGGTCGACGGGGACTGGGAGTACCGGCCGCTGCGCCTGCCGGCCGGTGTCTCCCGTCGCACGGCGACGACGCAGTTGGCGATCCACGCGGAGTTCGCGGGCTGGGAGCTGTCGCGGACGCTGCTGTTCGGCGACGGTTCCCGCAAGGTGTGGCTGCGCCGCAAGCGCACCGCCGACTCCCTGCCCGGCGTGATCACCTGACGCACCCCCGGGGTCCGCACGCGCCCACGGGCACGCGCGCCGTCCCCTGCCGCCCGCACGACCGCCGGCGGGCACCGCGCGACTCGGCCACCCGGGTGACGCGCACAGCCCCGGCCGGGTGACGCGCACGACCGCCCGCACTCCCCCGAACCACCGGATTTATTCGCGGCGCTGAGGAATTTTCGCTTTCGGGCGAACCCGCCTGCGACAGCCGGCGTGATCCACTCGGCCGGCCACGCCCCCAGTATTACCTGAATGGGTGAATACTGCGCCGTTTACGCACGTCAGCCCGAGGTTGCTCGCCGATGTGCAAAATTTACCCATCGATCATTACTCCGTTGTGCCACCATTGGTCCGTTCGTGCGGAAGAGGGGCCGCCGAACGTGACTCGGCGCAGTCGCGCGGGTCGCTTGATTGGCCTAGACAGATCATCAGGGGAGGAAGATCGCTATGTCTACGACCACCGAAACCGGTTTCCAGGGCGGCGACGTCCCGGAGGACGCGACCACCACCGACGTCCTGCCGGAGACGCCGGAACAGGACGGGGAGCAGCACGACCACGAGCACAACCACGACGGCGGCGAGCTGACGCCGATGTGCTCGGGCAACGGCTGCGTCCAGAAGACGTCCGCCAACTGACCGGCCCGGAGAACCGATCGAGAGGAACCGATCGGCCCTGGGAACCGATCGACCCAGCGTGACCGCGCCCGCCGACCGACGATCCGGTCGGCGGGCGTTTCCCGTCGCCTTCTGTGCTGTGATGGACATGTGCCTGTGATCGCTTCCCGCGACGAATCCGAGGTCATCCGCGAAGCCCGCGCCCTGCACCGCGACGGAGTGGACGCGTCGTGTTCCGGGCGACATCGCGAAGCGATGCGGTTGTTGCGCCGGGCCCGGGGCATGGCGGAATCGGTGGATCCGGTCGATCCGGGCATCCGGCTGGAATGGCTCGTGACGCGCATCCGCCTCTCCTCGACGCTTTCGGCGCTCATGGCCGACACCGCGGGCCTGACCGCCGGGCTGACCGGCCTGGACGAGGTGCGCCTGCTCATCGAGGACGTCGCCGACCCGCTGCTGCGCGCCGAGCTGTCCGGCAGCGTCGGGCACAACCGGGGCCTGCTGCTGCTCAACGCGGGCCTGCTGGAAGAGGGCGTGGCCGTGCTCGACCAGGCCCTCGCGCACGAGGAGTGGCGGCTGGCGGCGGCCGACGAGCCCGTCCCCGCGCTGGTCGAACCGATCGTCAAGACGCTGCGCAGCCGCGGCACCGCGCACACCAACCTCGGCTCGATCACCCAGGCCCGCCAGGACCTGTCCCGCGCGGTCGCGTTGGCCACCGGGCACGGCCTGGTGCACCTGGCCGCCGACGCCAGCCACGCGCTGGGCCGGCTGGAGCTGCGCATCGGCGACGTGCCCGCGGCGCTGCGCCGCTACGAGAACAGCGAACGCGCCTACCGCGACCTCGGCCTGGACGTGCCGCCGCTGCTGGGCCTGCACCGCGCGCAGGCGCTGCTGGTCGCGGGCCTGGCCGACGAGGCGGGCGACCAGCTCGACCGCGTGCTGCCCGAGATGCGCGCCGACCGGGGCGTGGCGACCGGCGAGCTGGCCGACGTCGAGCTGACCCGGGCCGTCGCCGCCTACATGACCGGTGACCTGGACCTGGCGCGGGAGATGGCGTCGGCGGCGCGGCAGCGGATGCGGCGGTGGGGCTGCGAGACGTGCGTGGCGAACGCGACGCTGATCGGGTTGCGGGTGGACACCGAGCTGGCGCTGCGGTCGGGTCGGGTGCCGCGGTCGCTGCCGAGCAGGGTGCTGGCGTTCGCCGACTCGCTGCCGGTGCCGCGCCTGGCCGAGCAGGCGGCGCTGGCCCGGATGCTCGCGGTGCGGCTGGAGGTCCGCCGCGGCGACCTCGACGCGGCCGACCGGGTGCTGGACGGGGTGCCGCGCCCGAGTCGGCTGACCGCGATCGACCACCGGATGTTGCGCCGGCTGTGCCGGGCGGAGCTGGCCACCGCGCGCGGCGACCGCACGGCCGCGCTGGCCGAGGTGCGGGCGGGGCTCGCCGAGCTGGACCACGTGCGCGACCGGATGGGCGGGCTGGAGCTGCTGTCCGGCACCGCCCTGCACGGCCGGGAGCTGACCGAGCTGGCCGTGCAGCTGGTGCTGGAGGAGGGCGACGCGCGGCGGCTGTTCGCGTGGCTGGAGCGCACCCGTGCGCAGACCTACCGGTACGAGCCGGTGACCCGGGTGGACAACCCGCAGCTGGCGGAGCTGATCGCCGAGGTGCGCAGCCTGACCCAGTCCATCCACAAGGCCCACCACGACGGCCACCCGACCGGGTCGCTGCGCACCCGCCGGGCGGAGCGGCTGCGCAAGGCCAACCAGATCGGCTGGCACTCGGGCCGCTGGGGCAGCCCGCGCCCGATGGCCAAGCTCGGCGAGGTGGTGGCGCAACTGGGCGCTCGGGCGTTGGTGAGCTTCGCGTCGTCGGAGGACGACCTGGTCGCCGTGGTCGTGGTGGACGGGGACGTGCGCGTGGTGCGGCTCGGGTCGGCGGGCGCGGCGGCGGAGAGCGCCCGGATGCTCAACGCCGACCTCAACGCCCTGGCCCCCGACCACCTGCCGGACGCGCTCGTGCGGGTGCTCTCGACCTCGGCGCGCAAGCAGGCGGACCGGCTCGACGCCCAGCTCGTCCGGCCGCTGGTGGACCTGGTCGGGGACCGGGACCTGGTGGTCGTGCCGACCGGCGCGCTGTACGCGGTGCCGTGGGGCGTGCTGCCGACGTTGCACGCGCGGCCGATCGTGGTGGCCCCGTCGGCGACGGCGTGGCTCGCGGCCGAGCGCGGCGAGTGGGCGCGGGACGGGCGGACGGTGCTGGTGCGCGGCCCGGGGCTGCCCGCGGCGGTGGGCGAGATCGCGAAGCTGGGCGCGCACTACAGCTCGGCGGCGCTGCTGTCGGGCGAGGCGGCGACGGTGGCGGCGGTGCTGTCCACTTCGGACGACGCGGAGATCGCGCACTTCGCCGCGCACGGCGTGCACGAGCCGGAGAACGCCCTGTTCTCACGGCTGGAACTCACCGACGGACCTCTGTACGCCCACGAACTCGCCAACCTCCCGCACCCGCCCCGGCAGGTGGTGCTGGCGGCGTGCGAGCTCGCCCTGAACCGGATCCGGCCGGGCGACGAGCCGTTGGGGTTCGCGAGCGCGTTGCTGGCGAGCGGGTCGCAGATGGTGGTGGCCCCGGTGAGCCGGGTCGGGGACCAGGCGTCGGCGGCGACCATGGACTACTACCACCGCAGGTTGGCCGCCGGCGCCCAGCCGGCGTTGGCGCTGGCGGACGCGATCGCGGTGGACCCGCTGCGGCGGCCGTTCGTGTGCCTGGGCAGCGGCCGGAACTAGCAGCCACCACAGGTGTGGTACCACACCTGTGGTGGTTCCAGGTCGGGCAGGCCAGGTCGGTCGGGCAGGCCGAGTCGGTCGGGGCGGTGCGGTCAGGGCAGGTCGGTGAGGGCGGCTGCCGGGTCGCGGTGCGGGGTGCCGGTGGGCCACCAGCCGTCGCCCTGGGCGCGGTAGGGGTACCAGCGGTGGTCGGGGCCGTAGCGGAGTTGTCCGTTGTGGACAGTCCACCGGTTGCGCCACACCTTCGCCGGCGGGAGTTCCGCGTCCCGCCAGGCCGAGCGCGCCCGGTTCAGGTCGGACTTCGGCGGGGTCCACGCGTCGTCCAGGACGGACAGTCCACTCGCGCCACCCTGGTGCCACGCCGCCACCTCGCGCGGGTCGGCGGCCAGCCGGGTGGCCAGCGCGGGCTGGGTGGCGGCCAGGCGGACGGTGTCCTCGCGGTCGGTCCACGACGGCCACTCGCCGGTGCGCAGGAACGCTCGGGCCTTGGCCGCCGCGTCGGCCACCAGCAGGGACAGCACCTCGACGTCCAGGCCGTCCACCGGGTCGAACCGCGGTGGCGCGCCGAGGTCCTCGACGGGCGGGTCCTCCGGCAGCGGCACCGCCGGTGCGGCGTAGGCGGCCACCGCGGGCACGCCGGCCGCGGGGCGGGCGCCGGCGACGACCTCCTCCTGGGTCCGGCCGCGCAGCAGCAGCAACAGCCACGGGTCGGTGTCGAGCAACCACGACGCCTGGTGGCACAGGGCCGCGCCGTGCCGGCAGGGCAGTTCCCAGTCCGGGCAGGAGCACTCGAAGTCCAGGTCGCCGATGCCGGGCAGCAGCCGCACCCCGGCGTCGGCGGCGGCTTCGGCCAGTTCGCGCGGCATCTCGCGGTCCAGCAGGGCGGCCAGGTGGCCGGCCTTGGCGGCGACCGCCGCGAGGAACCGCGTCCACTCGGGCTCGGTGAACTCGGCCAGCCGCACGGTGGTGCGGTAGGTGTCGTCGGTGTCGTGGACGGGCGCGGTGATCCGGCCGGGGCTGACGGTGATGGTGCCGACCAGGCCCGCGTTGGCGTACTTGCGGCCCTGGCGCAACGGGGTCTGGTCCAGCGAGGTGTCCTCCAGGGCCTGCGACCAGGTCCGGCCCCACCACGACCGGGCCCGCCGCACGCCCTTGCCGAACGGCGGGAACCCCTTGGCGCGTTCGGGGGAAGTCATGAGCCGCTCCTCAGTTCGACCAGGTCGGCCAGTTCCGCGTCGGACAGTTCGGTGAACGCCGCCTCGCCGTGCGCCAGCACCGACGACGCGAGGTCGCGCTTGGCGCGCAGCATGGCCGCGATGCGGTCCTCGATGGTGCCCTCGGCGATGAGCCGGTGCACCTGCACGGGCCTGGTCTGCCCGATGCGGTAGGCGCGGTCGGTGGCCTGGTCCTCCACCGCCGGGTTCCACCACCGGTCGTAGTGCACGACGTGGTCGGCGCGGGTGAGGTTGAGCCCGGTCCCGGCGGCCTTCAACGACAGCAGGAAGACCGGCACGGACCCGTCCTGGAAGCGCGCCACCATCTCCTCGCGCGCCGGCACGGGGGTGCCGCCGTGCAGCAGCCGCGACTCGACGCCGCGCGCGGTGAGGTGCCTGCCGATCAGCCGCGCCATGGCCACGTACTGGGTGAACACCAGCACCGCGCCGTCCTCGGCGAGGATGGTGTCCAGCAGCTCGTCGAGCAGTTCGAGCTTGCCGGAGCGGCCCTCCAGCTTCGGCGAGGTCTCCTTGAGGTACTGGGCGGGGTGGTTGCACACCTGCTTGAGCCCCGTGAGCAGCTTGACCACCCGGCCGCGGCGGGCGATGCCGTCGGCCTCGGCGATCTCGGCCATCAGCTCCCGCACGACCGCCTCGTACAGCGCGGCCTGCTCGCGGGTGAGCGCCACGGGCCGGTCGGTCTCGGTCTTGGGCGGCAGCTCGGGGGCGATGCCGGGGTCGGACTTGCGCCGGCGCAGCAGGAACGGCCTGATCAGCGCGGCGAACCGGTCGGCGGCGGCGCGGTCGTGGTCGGCCTCGATCGGCTTGGCCCACCTGGCTTTGAACGAGGCCAGCGTGCCGAGCAGGCCGGGCGTGGTCCAGTCGAGCACGGCCCACAGCTCGGTGAGGCTGTTCTCCACCGGGGTGCCGGTGAGCGCGACGCGGGCGGCGGCGGGGATGCGGCGCAACGCCTTCGCGGTGTCCGACGACGGGTTCTTCACGTGCTGGGCCTCGTCGGCGACGACCAGGCCCCACTCGACCTCGGCGAGCCGCTCGGCGTCCAGGCGCATGGTGCCGTAGGTGGTGAGCACGAACCCCTCGTGCGCGACCTCCCGGCCGCTGCCGTGGTAGCGGGTGACCGGCACGCCGGGCGCGAACCTGCCGATCTCGCGCTCCCAGTTGCCCAGCAGCGACGCCGGGCACACCACGAGCGTGGGGCCGGAGTCGCGGTGCAGGTGCAGGGCGATGAGGGTGACGGTCTTGCCCAGGCCCATGTCGTCGGCCAGGCACGCGCCCAGTCCGAGCGAGGTCATCCGGTCCAGCCAGCGCAGGCCGCGCAGCTGGTAGTCGCGCAGGGTGGCGTTGAGCGCGGCGGGCGGTTCGACGGGTTCGGTGTCGAGCAGGGCGAGCTTGGCACGGACGTCGTCGAGCCAGCCGGTCGCGGCCACCCGCACCTGTTCGCCGTCGATCTCGGTGACGCCGGTGAGGGCCGCGCCGAGGGCGTCGATCGCGGCGACGGGCTTGAGGTCGCGTTCGCGGGCCTTGCGGGCGAGGTCGGGATCGACCAGGGTCCACCGGTCGCGCAGCCGGACCACGGGCCGGTGGGCCTCGGCGAGCCGGTCGAGCTCCTCGGGGGTGAGCGGGTCGTCGCCCAGCGCGAGCTGCCAGTTCACGGCGGTGAGCTGGTCGGGGCCGAAGAAGGTCGGCCGGTCGCCCCGGTCGTCGGAGCCCAGGACGACCCGGGCGGACAGGTCGCGCACGAGGTCCTTGGGCCAGTGCACGTCCACGCCGACGGCGGCCAGCCGCACCGCGCCGTCGCGCAGCAACTGCTCGACGTCGGAGTCCAGCAGGGCGACCTCGTCGGGGACTGGCAGGTCGAGCAGGCGTTCCAGCGGCGGGAACGCGCGGGCGGCGCGCCGCACGACCAGCATCGCGTCGGACTGGGCGCGCCGGTCGGCCCCGGCCCACAGCTCGGCGGCGTCCACCACCAGCGACGGGTCGGCGAGGCTGTGCACCTGCACCACCGCGCGGAACCGCTCCAGCCCCTCGATCCGCAGCGAGACCCGGACGCCCTGGTCGGCCCACGCCCGCAGGTGCGGCACGCGCTGCGGTTCGGGCGCGGCGAACGCCGGGGCGCCCAGCGCGCGCACGGCCGCCGCGCCGCGCGGCATGGTGTCGGCGACGGCGTCGAGGAAGGCCCGCAGCAGCGGCTCGGCCTCGGGCAGCTCCAGCGGGTGGCGGCCGGGCAGCGGGACGGCGCGGGCGGGCGCGGGCATCGCCTCGGCCAGGTCGCGCACGCGGCGCAGGTCGGCGGGGTCGAGCGGCCCCAGTCGCCAGGCGTCGAAGTCGCCGTCGGTGACCGCGGGCCGCACGCGGCCCCGGGCGACCAACTGCAACGCCACGACCACCGCGGCGCCCCAGAACGCGGCGGCGGGGTGCGCGTCCCCGGTGCGGCGGGCCTTGGACAGCACGGGCACGGCGTCGGCGACCGGCAGCCGCACCGCCGCGACCTCGCGCTTGCTCCCGTCGGGCGACGCGACGACCACCGTCCCCCAGCCGGGGTCGGGACCGTCGTCGTGGTCGGGCAGGTGGTCGCCGTAGAAGGCGACCGTGGACGTGCGGGGCGGGTCGGCGGCCTCGAAGACGGCCGCGCAGCGTTCCAGACCGGTGTTCAGTGCTCCCCCTTGGCTACTCAAACTTGAGTATAGGCCAACTGCCGGGGTCACCGGGGGAATTCCGCTCCCCCGCCATCGGGTAGGCCCCGCCCTCCAGCCGCTCCAGCAGCCCGCGCGTCCACGCCACCCCGCTGTCGGCGGTGTGCTCCCACAGCCCGAACAACTCCCGCACGTGCGGCGGGTCGGTCCACGCGGCGACCTGTGCCCGCGCGGCGTCGCGCCGGCTCTCCAACGCCGCCAGCCGTTCGTGCAGCAACGCCACCGCGTCCGAGCGCGGCAACGACGGCAGCAGCGCCAGCCCCGCCCCGAGCATGTCCGGCCGGGTCTCCGGACGCCGCAGCGCGTCGCGCAGCAACCGCTGGAACTCCCGTTCGCCCTCGGCGGTGATCCGGTAGTCGGTGCGCGCGGGCGGGACCTCCTCCGCGGCCAGCCGGCCCTCCTTGGTCAACTGCTTGAGCGCGTGGTAGATCGAGCCCCACTTGACGTTGGCCCACTCCCCCGCGCCCCACGACATCAGGTCGTTGCCGATCAGGTAGCCGTGCGCCACGCCGTACCCGCGCACCACGCCCAGCACCAGCAACCGCGTCGCCGACATCGCGCCCCTGCCTGAATGAATCCGGTTTCGCGGCCAGCGTAGATCGCCCAGGATGGGCCCGTGGCCCTGCCCGAGATCACCGACGACGACCGCCGCGCCCGCCTGGGCCGCCGACACCTGCTCGCCGCGAAGGCCGACACCGTGGAGGAGGTGGTGGACGCCCTGGTCGGTCTGCACGCCACCGACCCGGCGACGGTGTTCCTGTCCGCGTGCGCCCGCCTGACCAGCCCGTCCGTGGCCGCCGTCGAGGAGGCGTTCTACGAGCGGCGCAGCCTGGTGCGGCTGTTGTGCATGCGCCGGACCATGTTCGCCGTCACCGCCGACCTCGCCCCCGTGGTGGACGCCGCCGCCGCGCGCGCCATCGCCGCCAAGGAACGCGCCGGGCTGCTCAAGTACCTCGCCGAGGGCGTCGGATGGGACGCCGAACGGCTGGACGAGGTGGAGCGGGCGACCCTGGCCGCCCTGGCCGCGCGCGGCGAGGCCACCGTGGTCGAACTCGGCCGCGACGTCCCCGACCTGCTCGAACAGGTCGTGGTCGCGGAAGGCCGCAAGTACGAGACCCGGCAGAACGTGTCCAGCCGCGTCGTGCGCGTCCTGGCCGCCGACGGCCGCATGCGCCGCAGCCGCCCGCGCGGCTCCTGGTTGAGCAGCCAGTTCCGGTGGGCGCCCGCGCAGCCGTTCCCCGCGATGGACACCGACCGGGCCCGGGCCGAACTCGTGCGCCGCTGGCTCGCCGCGTTCGGGCCGGGCACCGAGGCCGACCTGAAGTGGTGGACCGGCTGGACGTTCGGCGCGGTCCGCGCCGCGCTGAAGACCGTCGGCGCGGTCGAGGTCGCGCTGTCCACCGGCCCCGGCTGGGCGCTGCCCGACGACCTTTTCACCCCCGCGACCGAGCCGTGGGTGGCGCTGCTGCCCGCCCTGGACCCGACGCCGATGGGCTGGCAGGGCCGCGACTGGTACCTCGCGCCGGAGCTGCGGCCCCGCCTGTTCGACACCGCCGGCAACGTCGGTCCCACCGCCTGGTGCGACGGCCGCGTGGTCGGCGGCTGGGCGCAGCGCCCCGACGGCGAGGTCGTCTGGCAGGCCCTGACCGACGTCGGCGCGCACGCCCGCGCCGCCCTCGACGCCGAAGCCGCCCGCCTGACCACGTGGTTGGGCGGCGTCCGGGTCGTACCCCGCTTCCGCACCCCGCTGGAGAAGGAGCTGTCCCGGTGATCGAACTGCGCCCGCTGGACGACGAAGGCCTGCACCGGCTGGCGGCGCTGGCCGTGTCCGACGCCGACCCGTCCGACGTCATGCCGCCGGACTGGACGCCGGGGGACGTGTCCGCGCTGCTGGACTTCTACCGCGGTTTCCAGGCCCACTCCTACGAGATCGTCCGGCGCGGCGACACGGTCGGGTTCATCCGCCTCACCCCGCAGGGCGAGACCGGCCTGTGGGTGGCGCGGTCCGCGCGCGGCCGGGGCGTCGGGCTCCGGGCGCTGCGCTCGGTGGTCGACCGGGCGGTGGTGCGGCGCATCCCCGTGGTCACCGCCGAGACCACCAGCGCCAACACCGCCGCCGTGTCCCTGCTGCGCCGGGCCGGAGCGGTCCTGGAGGTCCAGGGCGACCGGGTGACCGGCCGGCTGGGCGTGCCGCTGGAACCGCCGACCGACCTCGCCGACCCGGTCGAGCTGCTGGAGCGCTACCTCGACTACTACCGCGCCACCGTGCTGCGCAAGCTCGAAGGCCTGACCGACGAGCAGCTGCGCACCAGCCGCGTCCCGTCCGGTTGGTCACCGCTGGGGCTGGTCAAGCACCTGGCGTACGTGGAGCTGCGCTGGCTGCGGTGGGGGTTCACCGGCGAGGAGGTCGACCGGCCCTACGGCGACCCGGACGTCGAGCGCGCCGAGTTCGTCGTGGACGCCGACACCGTCGAGGACGTCCGCGCGTTCTACCTGGAGCAGTGCGCGCGGTCCCGCGAGATCGCCGCCGCCGCGCGGCTGGAGGACCGGATGGCCCGGTGGCGGGTGGAGACGCTGCCGACGCCGACCCTGGCGTGGATCCTGTTCCACCTGCTCCAGGAGTACGCGCGGCACGTCGGGCACCTCGACGTGGTCCGCGAGCTCACCGACGGGGTCGTGGGGCAGTGACCCCGACGACGACGGTCGCCCCGACCTCGTCGTCCCGCTCGACCCGGGCCGTGAAGCCCGCCCGCTCGAACGCGGCGAGCGTCGTCGGCGCCTGGCGGTCGCTGGTCTCCAGCAGCAGCGCACCGCCGGGCGCGAGCCACTCCGGCGCGCCCGCCGCCACCCGGCGCTGCACGTCCAGGCCGTCCGCGCCGCCGTCCAGCGCGACCAGCGGCTCGTGGTCGCGCGCCTCGGGCGGCATCAACGCGATCGCCCCGGTCGGCACGTACGGCGCGTTGACCACCAGCACGTCCACCCGACCCCGCAGCTCCCCGGGCAGCGCCGCGTACAGGTCGCCCTCGAAGACCCGGTCCGCCGGCAGGTTGCGCCGCGCGCACGCCACGGCCGCCGGGTCCAGGTCCGCCGCGTACACCAGCGCGCCGGGCACCGCGTCGGCCACCGCCGCGCCCAACGCCCCCGACCCGCAGCACAGGTCCACCACGACCGCGCCGGGTCGCACGTACGGCACCGCCAGCCCCACCAGGTGCGCCGTGCGCTGACGCGGGACGAACACGCCCGAGTCCACCGCGACCCGCAGGCCGCGGAACTCCGCGAACCCCAGCACGTGCTCCAGCGGCAGCCCGGCCACCCGCCGGTCCACCATCGCCTCCAGCTCCGCCGGCGACGGGGCGGCCTCGATCAGCAACCGCGCCTCGTCCTCGGCGAACACACACCCGGCGGCCCGCAGCCGCGTCACGACGTCCACGCGCGTACCCCTACCCCACCGAGCGGGCGACTGTCGCCTCGATTCCGTCCAGCAGGACGTCCAGGCCGACGGTGAAGTTCCACTCCGCCTCGCGCTCCAGGTAGGGCGTGCACTCGTCGTCGGTCGGCGCCTCCGCCCCGCCCAGCCAGGTGGCCAGCGGGAACCGGGTGGCGAAGTCCGCCGCGACCTCCTCCAGCACCGGCGACCGGGCGTACCACCACTCCTCGTCGCTGACCCCGGTGTCCCGCGAGGCCCGACGGGCGTCCGCGATCACCTCGGCCGACCCCCGCACGAACTGCACCACCACCCCGACCACGCCGCGCAGCACCTGCACGTCCAGGCCGGTCTCCTTGAGGACGCGCAGGAGCGTTTCGAGCATGCGGAACTCGTTGGGTCCCAGCGCCGGGCGGGCCTGCGACACCTGGAGCACCCACGGGTGCCAGAGGTAGAAGGCCCGGGTGTCCCGCGCCCAGGCGGTCAGCGCGGGCCGCCAGCCCTGGTCGAGGGGGTAGTCGCCGGGGAGTTCGCCGAGGACCTTGTCGTACATGAGGTCGATCAGCTCGGCCTTGTTCGGCACGTAGGTGTAGAGCGCCATGGCCGTCCGCCCGAGCCGCTCCCCCACGGCCCGCATCGAGAGCGCCGCCATACCGTGCTCGTCGGCCACCGCGACCGCCGCGTCGATGATCGCTTCCAGGTTGAGCCCCGGCTTCGCCTCCCCGGCCGGCCGCCGCCACAACAACGACATCGACCGACGGACGTCCCCCTGCCCGGCGTAAACGACCACACGCATCTCCTCACGGAACTACCAGTCAGCCGCACTTTACGCCATAAAGAAACCTGCGGCCACCAGGCCGCCGCTCGCCGGTCTCGGGCCGTCGTGGCGTCGACCGAGCGACTATGTCACCTCGGGCGTTTCGCCCAGTCGGCGAGCGTGCGGGCCGCTAGCGATCAGGCCGCCGCCAACCGCGGGCTCGCCGCACGTCGAAGCCGCTTGCGCTTCCTTACGGCATAAACTACGCTGGCTCGGCACTTTACGGCATAAAGAAACCAGGGGGAAGCAAGGCATGGGAACCGCCGCCGACAGCCACGACGTCATCGAGGTCCGAGGTGCCCGCGAGAACAACCTCAAGGACGTCAGCGTCGACATCCCCAAACGCCGCCTCACCGTCTTCACCGGCGTCTCCGGCTCCGGCAAGTCCTCGCTCGTCTTCGGCACCATCGCCGCCGAGTCGCAGCGCCTGATCAACGAGACCTACACCGCGTTCATCCAGTCCTTCATGGCCCCCGTCGGCCGCCCCGACGTCGACGCCCTGCGCAACCTCAGCGCCGCCATCGTGGTCGACCAGGAACGCATGGGCGCCAACTCCCGCTCCACCGTCGGCACCGCCACCGACGCCCACACCATGCTGCGCATCCTGTTCAGCCGCCTCGGCGAACCGCACGTGGGCACCTCGGGCGCGTTCAGCTTCAACCTCCCCGAGGGCATGTGCCCCGAGTGCGAGGGCCTCGGCCGCGTCTCCACCATCGACGTCGACCGGCTCGTCGACCGCACCAAGTCCCTCAACGAGGGCGCCATCACCGTCCCCGGCTTCACCGCCGACGGCTGGCTCACCCAGACCTACGCCCAGTCCGGCTTCTTCGACCCGGACGCCCCGCTGGACACCTACACCGACCAGCAGTGGCACGACCTGCTCCACAAGGAGAACACCAAGGTCAAGGTCGGCAAGACCAACGTCACCTACGAAGGCCTCGTCCTCCGCGTCCAGCGCTCCTTCCTCTCAAAGGACCGCGAGTCGATGCAGCCCCACATCCGAGCCTTCGTGGACCGCGCCGTCACCTTCAAGGACTGCCCCGGGTGCCGCGGCGCGCGCCTCAACGCCGCCGCCCTCTCCTCGAAGATCAACGGCGTCAACATCGCCGAGTGCGCCGCCATGCAGATCAGCGACCTCGCCGACTGGGTGGCCAAGATCGATGACGAGTCCGTCCGCCCCATGGTCGCCACCCTGAAGGAAACCCTGGACTCCCTGGTCGAGATCGGCCTGGGCTACCTCAGCCTCGACCGCCAGTCCGCCACCCTCTCCGGCGGCGAGGCCCAGCGCGTCAAGATGGTCCGCCACCTCGGCTCCGCCCTCACCGACATCACCTACGTCTTCGACGAACCCACCGTCGGCCTGCACCCCCACGACATCCAGCGCATGAACGACCTCCTCCTGCGCCTCAAGGACAAGGGCAACACCGTCCTGGTCGTGGAGCACAAGCCCGAGACGATCGAGATCGCCGACCACGTCGTGGACCTCGGCCCCGGCGCCGGCGTCCACGGCGGCGAGATCACCTACACCGGCACCGTCGCCGGCCTGCGCGCCTCCGGCACCCTCACCGGCCGCCACCTCGACCACCGCGCGAGCCTGCGCCCCGACCCCCGCACCCCGCGCGGCCACATCGCCATCACCGGCGCGAACCTGCACAACCTCAAGGACGTCAGCGTCGACATCCCCCTCGGCGTCCTCACCGTCGTCACCGGCGTCGCCGGCTCCGGCAAGTCCAGCCTCATCCACGGCTCCCTGGGCAGCCGCGACGACGTCGTCACGGTCGACCAGTCCCCCATCCGCGGCAGCCGCCGCAGCAACCCCGCCACCTACACCGGCCTGCTCGACCCGATCCGCACCGCCTTCGCCAAGGCCAACGGCGTCAAACCCGCCCTGTTCAGCGCCAACTCCGAAGGCGCCTGCCCCAAGTGCAAGGGCATCGGGCTCGTCTACACCGACCTCGCCATGATGGCCGGCGTCGCCTCGACCTGCGAGGAGTGCGAGGGCAAGCGGTTCACCCCCGCCGTGCTGGAGCACAAGCTGCGCGGCAAGGACATCAGCGAAGTCCTCGCCATGTCCGTCACCGAGGCCCGCGACTTCTTCACCCAGAAGGATTCGACTCAGAAGGCCGCCGCCGCCATCCTCGGCCGCCTGGTCGACGTCGGCCTCGGCTACGTCTCCCTCGGCCAACCCCTCACCACCCTGTCCGGCGGCGAACGCCAACGCCTCAAGCTCGCCATCCACATGGCCGAGAAGGCCTCCACCTACATCCTCGACGAACCCACCACCGGCCTGCACCTCGCCGACGTCGACCAGCTCCTCGGCCTGCTCGACCGGCTCGTGGACGACGGCGGCACCGTCATCGTCATCGAGCACCACCAGGCCGTCATGGCCCACGCCGACTGGATCATCGACCTCGGCCCCGGCGCCGGCCACGACGGCGGCCGGATCGTGTTCACCGGCACCCCCGCCGACCTCGTCGCCGACGGCTCCACCCTCACCGCCCAGCACCTGCGCGCCTACGTCGGCCGCTGACCCGACCCGGACCCACACAGGACCACCGATGCCACTCCTGCACGTCACCGCCGTCCACCCGGTGACCCCGCGCGTCACCCGCGTCCGCTTCACCGGCGACGGCCTGGACGACTTCCCCACCTGGCCCGACCAACAGCTCAAACTGCTGTTCCCGCGCGACGGCCACCCCGTCCCCGACCTGCCCGCCGACCGCGGCGACAAGTACGGCATGGGCTGGTACCAGGCCTACCAGGCGATCCCCGAACCCGAACGCCCGTGGCTGCGCAGCTACACCGTCCGCGCCCACCACCCCGACACCGCCGAGATCGACATCGACTTCGTCCTGCACGACCACGCCGGCCCCGCCACGCGGTGGGCGCTGCACGCCCGGGTCGGCGACACCCTCGGCCGCTACGGCCCGTCCAAGGTCTACCACCGGCCCCTGGGCAAGGCCGACTGGTACCTGCTCGCCGGCGACGAGGCCGCCACCCCCGCCATCGCCACCCTCCTGGCCTCACTGCCGGCGGGGACGCGGGCGCTGACCTTCGTCGAAGCCCGCGACGCCACCGAGGAACAACCACTCGGCGACGTCCACTGGGTCCACCGCGGCGACACCCCACCCGGCCACGGCACCGGCCTGCTCGACGCCGTGCGCGCCGCGGACCTCCCCGCCGGCAAGGGTTACGCGTGGCTCGGCGGCGAAGCGTCGACGGTCCGCGCGCTGCGCCGCCACCTGGTGGACGAGCGCGGCTTCGACAAGCGGGCCGTCGACTTCACCGGCTACTGGCGGCTCACCCTCACCCAGGACGACTCCCCGACCGACGAAGACCTCGCCGACGCACAGGAACGCGTCGCCTTCTAGAACGGGTGCGGGGGCGGCCGACTCCCACGCGAACCGACCACCCCCGCACCCACACCCGCCCGACCCGGCCTCAGGCGGCCAGTCCCGGGAAGTCCTTGCGCTTGATCTTCGCCCGCCGCCCGTCCGGGTGGTGGAACACGATCCCCTCCGCCAGGTTCCCCGGCGAGAACCGGCTCTCCAGCGTCGCCAGGAACTCGCGCAGCTCGCCGTACCCGCGCGGCACCTCGTCGTACACCGGCGCGGTCGTGTTGAACGGCACGCACAGGTGGTCGTCCAGCCCCAGCGGGTTGCCCTGGATGCGCGGGCCCAGCGCCTCGCACGAGTGCTCGCCGTCCGGCCAGCCCGACACGTCGGTGCCGCCCGCCGCGGCGAGGATCCACTTGTCCTCGGCCGCGTCGGCGGACGTGTCGACGTACCACCCGTCCACGATGCCCAGCGCCTTCTGCTCCCGGCCCGGGTTGCGCCGCTTCTCCACGCGCACCAGGTGGCCCGACCGCACGGTCAGCCGCACGTTCGTCCCGTCGAGCTTCTCGGTGCCCATGCCCTCGCCCTCGAACACCCACGCGCACTCGGGCTTGGGCCGGTCGGTCACCCGGAACCGGTCGTCGCGCTCGAACAGCGTCGGGATCTTCTCCACGACTGGTCCCCCTCTCGTTCGTCCGCTCAACAACGACTCGTGGCTGACGACCCCGGTGGACAAGCCGTCCGCCAAGCGCCGCACGAGGTCGGCCACCGGCACGTCCGCGTCGGCCGCGGCGTGCTTGAGCGCCCTCTTCTCCTCCGGCGAGATCCACGCGACGAGCCGGGACCACCCCTCGGGCGGTGTCCAGCGCGCCAACCGGTCCGGGTCCTTGCGGGGCCTGCCCCGTCCCCTGCCGTCCGCCACGCCGGAACCGTAGCGATCTTGTGCAAGTTGGCACAACAGAAATTCCAAGACTTAAGTTCAGTCAACACTGAAATCATCGTGGGCAGTAATCAATGCGCGGAATGATTCCGGAACAGCCGGTCCGAGACGTTCGGGAACCCGCACGCCGGTGCCACGGTCGGCCGATTGTCGGCCCGCACCACCTGCTCTAACGTTGCCGATCACGTCCGCGCGAACGTGCCAGAACTCCGCTCTCCGGCCCGGCCCCCGCCGCAACGGGCCCCGCCGGATCCTGCATGAGGGAGACCCTGCCATGCGCGGAAATCGAACACCCCTGCTCGCGTTAGCCACGGCCGCGGTGACGGCTCTGGCGTTGGCCGGCACGGCCACGCCCGCCGCGGCCGAAGGGGAGATCCTCGGCGCGGACAACCCGCGCGCCATCAAGGACAGCTACATCGTCGTCTTCAACGACCTCTCGACGCAGAGCGTCGACGCGTTGACCAGCGACCTCAGCGCCAAGTACGCCGCCAAGGTCGAGCACACCTACCGCCACGCGCTCAAGGGCTTCGCGGGCACGCTCAGCGAACGCGCCGCCCGCCGCCTGGCCGCCGAGCCGACCGTGGCCTACGTCGAGCAGAACGGCGTCGTCGAGGCCCTGGACACCCAGCCCAACCCGCCCTCGTGGGGCCTCAACCGCATCGACCAGCGCGACCTGCCGCTGGACACCGGCTACACCTACCCCAACACGGCGTCGAACGTCACCGCGTACATCATCGACACCGGCATCCGCACCACCCACCAGGACTTCGGCGGGCGCGCGGTGTGGGGCACCAACACCGTGGACAGCAACAACACCGACTGCAACGGCCACGGCACCCACGTCGCCGGCACCGTCGGCGGCACGGCGCACGGCGTGGCCAAGGGCGTGAAGCTGGTCGCGGTCAAGGTGCTCAACTGCCAGGGCTCCGGCTCGTTCGCCGGGGTCGCGGCGGGCATCGACTGGGTCACCGGCAACCACACCTCCGGCCCGGCCGTGGCGAACATGAGCCTGGGCGCGCAGGGCAGCGACGCCACCACCGAGAACGCCGTGCGCAACTCCATCGCCGACGGCGTCACCTACGCCATCGCGTCGGGCAACTCCAACGCCGACGCCTGCAACTTCACCCCGGCGCGCGTCGCCGAGGCGGTCACGGTCAACGCCTCGGACATCAACGACGCGCGGGCGTCGTTCTCCAACTACGGCACGTGCACCGACATCTTCGCGCCGGGCGTCAACATCACCTCCGCGTGGATGACCAACGACACCGCCACCAACACGATCTCCGGCACGTCGATGGCCGCCCCGCACGTCGCGGGCGGCGCGGCGCTGCTGCTGGGCGAGACGCCGACGTTGACGCCGGCCCAGGTGCAGAGCCAGCTCATCGCCAACTCCACCACCGGCAAGATCACCAACCCGGGCGCCGGCTCCCCCAACCGCCTGCTGTTCGTCAACACCGGCGGCTCGGTGCCGGGCAACCCGTCGATCGCCCCGCCGGGCAACCAGACCGGCACCGTCGGCACGGCCACCAGCCTCCAGCTCAAGGCCAGCGGCGGCACTCCCCCGTACAGCTTCGCCGCCACCGGCCTGCCGCCGGGGCTGTCGATCGCGCCGGCCACCGGCCTGATCTCCGGCACGCCCACCACCGCCGGGTCCTACTCGGTGACCGCGACCGTGACCGACTCGGCGGGCAAGTCCGGCAGCACCACGTTCGGCTGGACGATCAGCCCGCCCGGCGGGTCGTGCGCCAGCCCCGGCCAGAAGCTGGTGAACCCCGGCTTCGAGTCCGGCGCCACCGGCTGGTCCAACGCGACCTGGACCATCGGCCCGTGGACCGGTGAGGGCGCGCCCCGCTCCGGCACCCGCTCGTCGTGGATCAGCGGCTACGGCTACACCGCCACCGAGACGCTCCAGCAGGCCGTCACCATCCCAGCCGGCTGCACGGGCTCGACGTTGTCGCTGTGGCTGAAAATCAGCACCTCGGAGTACGAGCCCGCGGTGTTCGACACCTTCACCATCAAGGCCAACGGCACCACGCTGGCCACCTACACCAACCTCAACCCGTCCGGGTACGCGCTGCGCACGTTCAGCCTGGGCGCGTACGCGGGCCAGTCGGTGACGCTGACGTTCACCGGCGCCGAGGACTGGTCGTACCAGACGTCGTTCGTGCTGGACGACCTGGCCGTCACGGCGGCCTGATCCGGACGCGGGGGTCCGGTTCTCCGCACCGGACCCCCGCGTTCCCGGCGGGTACCGTGACGCCATGGCGGGTCGGTCGTCGGGACGCGGGGTCCTGGAGAAGGCGCTGGGCGTGCTGGACGCGTTCGAGGGCCGCCGCGACGGGCTGCGCCTGGCCGACCTCGCCCGGCACAGCGGCCTGCCGGTGACCACCGTCCGCCGCCTGGCCGCCGACCTGGTCGAACGGCAGGTGCTGGAACGACTCCCCGACCGCCGCTACGTCGTGGGCCGCCGCTTGTGGCGGTTGGGCCTGTTGGCCCGCGTTCAGGGCGGTCTGCGGGACGTGGCGCTGCCGTTCCTGCAGGACCTGTACGAGGTGACGCGGGAGAACGTGCACCTGGCCGTCCGGGACGATCGGCACGCCCTCTACCTGGAACGGCTCCACGGCCGGACGTCCGTGCCGCTGGTCAGCCGGCCCGGCGGGCGACTGCCGCTGCACGCCACCGGCGTCGGCAAGGTGCTGCTCGCGCACGCGCCCGAGGACGTGGTGGCGGCGGTGGTCGCCGGGGCGGAGAAGGTGACGCCGTACACGATCACCGAGCCGGGGCGGTTGCTGCGCGACCTGGCCGAGGTGCGGCGACGCGGGTACGCGCGGACCGCGCAGGAGATGACGCTGGGGACGTGCTCGGTGGCGGTGCCGGTGCACGACGGGACGGGTGCGGTGGTGGCGTCCATCGGCCTGGTCCTGGCCACCGGCCGTGACCCCGGCCGGCACCTGGCGGCGCTGCGGGTCGCCGCCGCGGGGATCGCGCGGAACTGCCACTGAGTGGATGTTTCCGCTTGGGGTCGCGGTGGCCGATCGGCGAGGCTCGACGGCATGCGCACCCAGGTCGCCATCGTCGGCGCCGGCCCCGCCGGCCTGCTGCTGTCCCACCTGCTCTCGCTGCACGGCGTGGACTCCGTGGTCGTGGAGACCCGGTCGCGGGCGTACGTGGAGGCTCGCATCCGGGCGGGTGTGCTGGAGCAGGACACGGTGGACCTGCTGGTGGGCGCCGGCCTGGGCGACCGCCTGAAGGCGGAGGGGCTGCGCCACGACGGCGTCCACCTGCAGTGGCCCGGCGAACGGCACCGGATCGACTTCCGGGCGCTGACCGGGCGGTCGGTGTGGGTCTACGGCCAGACCGAGGTGGTGAAGGACCTGTTGGCGGTGCGCGGGGACACCGTCCACTTCGAGGTGACCGGGACGGCGCTGCACGACCTGGGCTCGAACCCGTCGGTGTCCTTTGTGGACGCCCACGGGCGGCGGCAGGTCGTGGAGGCGGAGTTCGTGGTCGGCGCGGACGGCTTCCACGGCGTGAGCCGACCGCACGTCGAGGGCCTGCGCACGTGGGAGCGCGACTACCCGTACGGCTGGCTGGGCATCCTGGCGGAGGTCGCGCCGTCGACCGACGAGCTCATCTACGCCTGGCACCCGCGCGGGTTCGCCATGCACAGCATGAGGTCCCCGTCCCTGAGCCGCCTCTACCTCCAGGTGGACCGCGACGAGGACGTGGCGTCCTGGTCCGACGACCGCGTGTGGACCGAGCTGAGCACCCGACTGGCCCTGGACGGCTGGACCCTGCGGACCGGCCCGATCGTGGACAAGGGCATCACCCCGATGCGTTCCTTCGTCAGCGCCCCCATGCGTCACGCCCGCTTGTTCCTGGTCGGCGACGCGGCCCACATCGTCCCGCCCACCGGGGCGAAGGGCCTCAACCTGGCGGTCGCCGACGTCGCCCTGCTGTCGCGGGCACTGGTCGCGTTCTTCACCGAGGGGCGCGAGGAGTTGCTGGAGTCCTACGGGGAACGGGCGTTGCGCCGGGTCTGGCGGTGCACGCACTTCTCGTGGTGGATGACGTCCATGCTCCACGTCACCGGGGACGACCTGGACCGGGAGCTGCAACTGTCCCAACTGCGCTACGTGTGCTCCTCCCCCGCCGCCGCGACCAGCCTGGCGGAGAACTACGTGGGTCTGCCGCACGAGCTGTGAACGCCGCACCGGTGGCCGGGTGTGGGACCCGGCCACCGGCGGTGCCCCGGTCGGACGCGGGTCACCGCGCCCGACGGCGCTCACCGGCCGACAGCGCGGTTCAGCCGGTGAGCAGGCGCAGCCCGTAGACGCCGAGGATCTCGTTCACGGGCTGGAAGTACGTGGTGCCGCCGGACGTGCAGTCGCCGGAACCACCGGAGGTCACGCCCTGGGCCTGCTGGCCGGTCACCCAGGAGCCGCCGGAGTCGCCCGGCTCGGCGCACGCCGACGTCCGGGTCATGCCGTAGACCGCGCCCTCCGCGTAGCGGATGGTCTGGTTCTTGGCCTGGATGGTGCCGCAGCGCCAACCGGTCGTGGAGCCCGAGCGGCAGACCGACGCGCCCACCGGGGCCTCCTGCGACCCCTTCACCACGACGTTGCCGCCGCGGTAGTTGTTCACGTAGGGGTAGAGGGTGACCCCGGAGTAGGTCTGGACGAACGCGTAGTCGTTGCCGGGGAAGCTGGAGCCCGCGAACTGCCCCAGCCGCTCGCCCCGGCTGTTGGTCGCGGCCGTCCCGCGGGTGCCGCAGTGTCCGGCGCTGACGAAGCCGCCCTGCACCGCGAACCCGATCGAGCAGCGACCGCCGCCGCTCATGTAGTAGGCGTCGCCGCCGCGGACGCTTGCCAGCTTCCGCGGTGACCCGGTGACCTCCTCGACCCTCAGCGCGCTCCCGCCGAGCGCGGCGGCGCGCGCGGTGAACGCCGTGGTGGCGGCGTCCACCAGGGTCTTGTCCACGGTGACGACGACCTGGTTGCCGGCCGGGTCGACGTACCAGCCGGTGACCGCCTTGGGCGCGGTGGCCTCCAGCGCGTCGAGCCCGGCCTTCACACCGTCCAGCGTGGCCGCGGTGTGGGCGACCTCGCGGGCCTCCGCCCCGGCCGCGCGGATCGCGGCCAGGTCGTGGTCGTCGGTGGTGCCGACGACCAGCCTGCCGGTCGCGCCGTCGAACCAGGAGCCGGCGAAGTCCGCGCCGACCAGGCCGCGGATCCTCCCCTCCAGCTCGGTGGCCGCGGCCTCGCGGGCAAGGCGGTCCACCGCTTCCCCGGCGCTCAGGCCGAGGTCGCGCTGCATGGCCGCGACCATCCCGTCGTGGACCGGCGCCGCCCCGGTCGGCTGGGCGGTGGCGGGCAGGCCCGCCGCGGCGACGGCTCCGGTCGCGAGCATGACGACACCCGCGAGACGTGCCGCAGTAGTGCGGTTCATTCGATTTCTCCTTGTGGGAGCAGGGAGATCCGTGCGGTGCCGCAGGCGCGCCGCACGGATCGGGTCGGCAGAGTCCTGCCCGCGCAACCCTTTCCGGGTTCGGGTCGATCGACCGGATTCGGGGGAAGCGCACCCGAGGGCAAGCTAGGACCGGGCGGATCGGGGCCAGTACCTACGATCGTCGGGTCCTCCACCCGCCGCCGCGCCCCCGCCCGCGCCCGCCACCGGCCGCACCGCCGCGGTGACCAGGCACGGCCGGGCCGACGCGCGCGCCGCCGGAACAAAAATGCGACAAAAATTCACCATTGACGATGGTGGTCGCGCACAAGCGACTTCGCACACGACTGTCCATGATGGACCGCCCCGGATCGTCCACAATGTCATAAGTAGGCGGTAGTTCCGCCTTGCCCGCGAACGTGATACGCGACGAGCCGGGGCACCGCCGCCGCGCCGGTGCGGTCGCACACATCGGAGCGGGCCGCCACTCCCACACCGCCGGTCCGCCACCCGGTCCACCGCGCGGTCAGCCGCTCGGCGCAGCCGCGACCGGGTGCGGTGGCTGCGCGAACTCCCGCACACCACGTACGGTCGAGGGTCGGGCGCAGTCGAGTGCGACTGGCACGTTCGGGAGGGGAGACGACGATGACACTGGAGCAGTTGGCGGCGGACATCCGCCGGGACGAGGCGGACGGCCCCGCGCTGACGGAGCACACCGCCGAGTACCAGACCGCCGGCAAGATCTTCGCCGGCAAGCAGGACGACTGACCACGTCGCGGCCGCACGCCGCCCGACCCCCGGTGAGCGCGGGACGCCGACCGCGCCCGACGCGCTCACCGGGGTGTCGGATACCGGCCGCCGCGGGACCGGGGCGGCCGGCCCGGCCGTCGCCGCGCCGGTCCGGGGTCGCCGGTCGGGCGGTCAGAGCACGGTGGCGTGCAGCGCCCGCGCCAGTTCGTCGCCGGGCACGGTCAGCCGCACCCCGGCCGGCCCGCACAGCCGCAGCTCGAACCGCTCCTCCGCCCGGTCGAACACGACCGCCAGCTCCGCGCCCGTGCGGCGCTGCCAGTGCTGCGGCCAGTCGGCGGGCGCGACCCGGTCGGAGGTGAACGCGTCCACCACCCGCACGCCCCGCTCCTCGCGCAGCACCAGGTGCGGCCGGTCGCGGCGGGCCGGGTCCAGCGGCAGGACCAGTTCCGCGCCGAGCACCGCCAGCAACGCCTCCTCCAGCGGCATCGACCCCGCGCCGACCAGGAACATCGCCCCTTCCAGCTCGTTGCCGGGACCCTGGTAGCGCGGGTTCTCCACGTAGGTGTCGGTGATCTCACCCCGCGCGTCGACCAGGTACCGGCCGATCACCGCCTCGCTGACCGCGCCCACCACGCGCTCCACCACCGGGTCGAACACCTGCAACCAGCTGTTGGGGATCGTGCGGGCGTGCTCGCGGGCCCGCTCGGTGATCGGCGGCCTCGTCGTCTCCTGGGCCGTCACCAACCCACCTCTCCTTCACGTCGGGGGGTGCACATCGTGCCATTTCGGTCATCCGGCCCGGCCGGCCGTGCCAGTATCCCCGGCAGAGAACCACCACCCCGAGGACTTCGACGTGACCGACCCACACCAGTACCTGGCCGACTTCGAGCAGCACCTGCAGCGCGCGCAGCAGCAGGTGGACGCCATCCAGACCGCTTTCCGCGACGCCCGGACCACGGCGACCAGCCCCGACGGCGCGGTGACCGTGACGGTCGCCAGCGGCGGGCGCATCGAGTCGCTCCAGCTCTCCCCCAAAGCCGACAGCCTGGGCCACACGGCGCTGGGCGCGGCGATCATGACCACGATCCGCAAGGCCCAGGTGGACGCGGCGCGGATGATCGAGGAGACCGTCCGGCCGGTGCTCGGCGACGGCGAGGGCATGAGCTTCCTGCGCGAGCAGGTCGAGCAGGGCATCGCCACGATCGACCCGACCGGCGTCGCGACGCCGCCCGCCGAGCGGGAACGGCGCGAGCCGCCCAAGGACGACGACGACTACTACGGCGGGCCGGTGCTGCGATGAGCGGGTTCAAGACGACCAAGACGGCCCTGGACGACCACGCCAAGCTGCTCGACACCACGCTGTCCTCCGAGGTGCAGGAGGCCGTGGACGCCGCCGGGCAGGTCAAGCTCGGGGCCGAGACGATGGGCGTGATCTGCCAGGTCTACTCGTTCATCTTCAACGACGAGCTGGACACCGCCTGCGACCTGCTGTCCAAGCTGCCCGAGGCGCTGGACGCGACGGGCGCGGAGCTGCGGGCCGCCGCGACCCTCTACGACACCACCGAACAGGGCGAGCGCACGAACTTCGACGGGATGCACGCATGACCAACGAACTCGTCCAGAAGCCCCAGGACGACGGCAAGATCTTCACCGGCGCGGGTCTGCTCGACACCGGCGAGGACCTCGTCCGCAACTTCTCGGGCAAGAGCCAGGCCAAAGACGGCAACGACAACGTCAAGGACAAGGAACTCGACGAGGTCGCGCTGGCCATCGACGGCATCGCGATGGGCCTGGGTCTGGTGGGCCTGGCCGTGGACCCGTTGGGCACGCTCGCCGCCAGCGTCGTCGGCTGGATCATCGAGAACGTCAGCTTCGTCCGCAAGCCGTTCGACGACCTGGCCGGCGACCCGCCCGCGATCGAGGCCGTCGCCAACACGTGGACGGAGATCTCCAAGCGGCTGAACGAGGTCGCTGGCACGTACGAGACGAGCCGCGGCAAGATCACCGACTGGGAGGGTGGCGGGGCCGACGCCTACGGCAAGCGCGCCGACGCCCTGGTCGCCCACCTGAAGAAAGCGGCGACGTCCGCCGAGGAGGCCGCGACGGCCATCAAGCTCGCCGGCGCGGCGGTCGCCGCCACCCGCGCGCTGATCCGCGACGTGCTCGCCGAACTGGCCGCCACCCTGATCACCTGGGGCATCCCCGCGGCGGCCGCCGCCGTGCCCACGGCCGGCGCGTCCATCGCCGCGTTCATCACCCGCGCGGTGACCAAGGCCATCCAGATCGGCGGCAAGATCGCCCAGTTCCTCAAGAAGCTGTTCACCATCATGGACAAGCTGTCCGCGGTGGCCAAGCGGATGGGCAGCAGCATGCGCGGCCGGGCGGACGAGCTGGCCGACATGGCCCGCATGTCGCCCAACACCCCGGCGGGCAACCAGCGGGCGGGCGAGCTGCTGCACACGTCGTCGGTGCGCAACGCCCGCGCCGACCGGCTCGACAACCTCGGCGACAACCTGGCCAACGGCGCCAACCGCGGCCGGGACTCGATGGACAACATCACCAACCGCGCCAACGACATCGCCCAGAACTGGAACCGGCGCGTCGGCGACTGGGCGGACCGCGTCAAGCAGAACGGCCCGAACCGCAAGCAGCGCGTGCAGGACCTGTTCAACCGGATCGGCAGCCCGCCGCCCGGCACCCGCAGCGCCGACATGCCCGACCCGACCCACGTGCCGCGGTCGTTGTCCCGCATCGACAACCTCGCGGGCAACGGCATCATCGACGGCCAGAACTGGGCGCGCGCCGCCCGGACGTTCGACATCGGCCACCTGATGCCCGCCCCCGGCGACCTGATCTCCCCGACCCGCGAAGGGCTCAAGGAGGTCAACAAGGGGTTCTGGGCGGATGACGTGGAAAAGTCCCAGGAGAAGGACCGCAACCAGGGCGACCAGGTGTTCCTGCCGTACCGGAACCGGGAGAAGGAGTGACGACCCCCCGACCGTGGCACCGCAAGCGCCGAGTGCTCGGCCTGCTCATCCTGCTGTGCGTCTACGTGATGATCTTCCTGTACGACGGAGTCCGCTGGGGTGACAAGCCCGAGACCGCGGCTGAAGCCGTCGGCAGGAACGTGCGGTGCGAGGCCAGCGGCTTCCACCTCGGCCTGGTCCACGACTGCTCGGTGAGCTTCGAGTGGGAGGGCAAGACCTACACCGACTCGTTCAGGCACGAGATCAGCCCGGCGGACGTCGGCCGCGAGGTCCCCATCACCATGACCAGCAAAGCCCCTCGGACGGGGTACCCGAGGTTCATCGTCGCCCGCGCCTACGACGGCCCACCGGAGTTGTTGCTGCCAGTTTCGTGGTTCCTCCTCGGCATCACGGCGCTGGTCCTGATGTTCCGCATCTTCTCGGTGACCTCCGCCCTGAACCGAGCCCGTCAGGGCGCGTCCGGTGGTGCTTCCGCGGGAAGCGGTTGACCGAGCGCATCGCCGCCCGGGTCACGCCCAGCCCTACGGCACCACCGGCACGTGCACGGTGACGTCGCGCAGCAGCATCGCGCCCGGCGTGCGGCTGCCGTGCAGCGGGAACATGTCCGAGATCGGGCTGACGGTGAGGAACAGCGACTGTCCGGCCGGGACCGTCGCCGCGACGGCGGGCAGTTCGATCGTGCGTCGCGCGCCGAAGGTGGTGCCGGGCTCGCGGTGGGGCAACACGTTGTGCTGGACCACCTTGGCGTCCAACGGTGACGTGCCCACGCTGAGGGCGAAGAACGCGCGGGTGTCCAGGCCCAGCGTGCTCACCGCGGCGGTGAGGTTCGGCGACCCGGCCACGGTGAGCGGCCCGTCGGCGACCTTGATCGACTGGGGCAGCCCGAGGCCCGCCGTCGTCAGGACGTCCGGCAGCGCCACGGTCCGGGTCGGTGCGACGGAATCCACTGTGACGCAACCACCTTCGGCGGTCATGAGCCGGTAGCGGCCGTGACCGGTGAGGGTGCGCGGCGCGCCCAGCAGGTTCTCCGCGAGGAACCGCAGTTCCAGCGCGTCGTAGCCGCCGAACTCGGCCGCGCACGCGTCCCCGCTCACCGCGTACCCGGCCGGCACGACCGTCGGCAGCGCGTGTCCCCCGTTGTAGCCGACGAACAGGCTCTGGGCGCGGGCGCGCGGGGTCAGGGCGCGGTCGAAGTTGTCGATCGCCTGGTCGAGCGGGAAGAGGTTGTCACTGGCGCCCTGGTGCAGCAGCACCGGCACGTCCAGCCGCCGGCCGGCCGCGACGTGGTGCGCCGGGCCGTTGTCGCGGAAGAACCGGTCCATCGTGGTGGGCCAGCCGCCGGTGAGCAGGCCTTCGGCGTACCCGGCGTGGACCGTGGAGGTGTGCGCGCCCGGCGCCGCGGCGTAGAGGGCCGTGACCCACGTGGTGCGCACGACGCCTTGCGGGGCGAGGCTGTCGTTGAGCGAGTGCCAGGTGATCTGCGGCGCCAACGCGTCGAACCGCGTCCGCCCGGTCTTGGCGATCTCGGCGAACGCCCCGGCGAACTGATAGCCGCCGCCGTAGGACCCGCCGACCGCCCCGAGCACCGGGTCGCCCGGACCGGTCGTGCGCACCCAGTCCAGCGACGCCACGTGGTCCACGACGCGGATCACGTCCTCGCCCTCGAACGCCGGGTCACCGACGTGCGCCTTGCCGCCGCTCTGCCCGAACCCGCGCTGGTCGATGCTGACCACGCCGAACCCCGCGTCCAGGTACCGCCGGAACGACCCGGGCGCGGACGTGCGGCTGCCGCCCCACCCGTGGCTGTGCAGCAGGACGGGCACCCGGTCGTCCCGCGACGCGGTGTCCGGCCTGAACACGCTGAAGCAGATGTCCACCGGTCCGGGCTCCAGCGGGTCGGTCTCCGGGACGCCGGCCACGCACGCGTCCACCGGCGCGGGGTGCTCGGCCAGGGCGGTCGGGGCCGTGGCCGCGGCGACACCGGCCGCGGTCACCACCGCCATCAACGCGGTCAGGATGCGCATGGGAGGGCTCTCCACATCGTCGTGGGGACGCGTTCGCCGCACCAGTATCGCCAGGACCACCCCCGTGCGGGATAGACCGCGAGACGGAAGCACTCACGTTCCGATGATCATCCGAGTACAGTGCGTGGCCGGAGCTGCGTTGTCGCCAGTGCATCGGCAGGGGAGGCCGCATGGACGAACGCATCCTCGACCCGGACGGCGCACGCGAGCGGTTGGCCGCGTGGAAGGGTCGGATCGACCAACTCGCCGCCGACACCAGAACGATGAGCGAGCGCATGCAGGCGGTGCGGGTCACCGCGAGCGACCCGAACGGCCTGGCCGAGGTCACCATCGACTCCACCGGCACCCTCGTCGGCCTGCGGCTGACCGACCGGATCCAGCGCGTGCCGCCCACCGTCGTCGCCCAGACGATCATGGCCACGCTCGGCGAGGCGCGGACCAGGCTGGCCGACCGGTCCCAGGAGATCATCGCCGACACGGTCGGCACGCAGTCCCCCGCGGGCCGGGCGATCGCCGAGAGCGTCGGACGGCACCTGCGCGGCGGCCCCGCACCGCACCAGCCGGCGCCCGATGACGACGAGGGCTTCGACAGCCGCTCCTACCTGCGGGAGAGGTGAGCCGTGGGCGACGGGTACATCGTCGATGTCGAGCAGATCCGCGCCCACGCGCGCAACGTCGAGGCGATCCGGGCGCGGTTCGACGCGGTGAAGACCGCCAGCGCGCACATCGCCCAGGACGACCAGGCCTACGGCCTGCTCTGCGGGTGGATCTCCGCGGTGATGGAGGGCCGGCACACCCGGCAGGACGAGCTGATCGCGCAGGTCGAGGAGAACCTGGCGCTGGTGGTGGAGGAGTTGGGCGCCGGCGCGGACGAGTACACCGACGTGGAGGAGTCCAACGCCCGGTCCATCACCGCGGCCGGCGGCGGGACCGGCGATGGATGACCCGTCGCTGATCGCCCCGGTCCGGTCCTCCCGCGAGGTGTGGACCGGGTCCGGGCTCGCCGACAGCGTCGAGGGCCTGGTCGACGCCATCAAGACCGAGGGCTGGGTGGACGACGCGCTGGCGGGCGCCGCTCTCGGCGTCGAGGTCGCGGCGACCGTCATGGACCCGGTGAGCGCGTTGCTGGCCAACGGCCTCGGCTGGGCCATGGAGTACTTCGAGCCGCTGCGCCAGATCCTCGACGAGCTGACCGGCAAACCGGACGTGGTCGCCGCGCACGCCTCCACCTGGACCAGGATGGCCACCGAACTCGACGCCATGTCCACCGACCTGCGGTCCGCGCTGGACGACGACCTGCCCGACTGGCACGGTCCCGCCGCCGACGCCTACCGGCAGCTCATGGTCAACAACGTCGAGGCGATCGGCGGCCTGGCGGCGGTGTCGGCGGCGATGGCGTCGGCCACCGAGGGGGCCGGCGGCCTGGTCGAGCTGACCCGCGAGATCGTCCGCGACCTGATCGCCGACCTCGTGGCCCGGGTGATCGTGTGGGTGGCGGAGGCGATCTTCGTGGTGACCATCCCGGTGGTCGCGTCCCAGATCGCGGCGGCGGTGGTCAAGTGGGCCGGGCGCATCCTCGTCTACACGACGGCCCTGATCACCAGCCTGACCAACCTCAAGAAGCTGCTCGGGTAGGCGGGGGCCGTGGAGCGACTGTTCGCACTCTTCCTGCTCATCGCGCGATTAGCCCTGCACCGGCGCGGCGGCGGCGGTGGCGACGGCCCCGACCCGCCGTCGGACGGCCCGAACCGCCGCCCCGACGACCCGGCCGGGCGACCGGCGCCGGCCAAGGACGTCAAGGACGCCCAGACCGAGACGGGCAACGCGGCGGACAAGGGCACGCCGCGCGCCGGGAGGGGACGGCGCCGCCCGCCACGGCAGCGCGACCCCGAGGTGCCCAAGCCGGCGCGCAGTCCGCGCCGCAACCCCGACGGCCCGATGCCGGCGCACTACCAGCAGGTCGCCTACGGCCAGACGCCGGAAAGCCAACTGGCCCAGGCGGCACGGCTGCGCGACGGGAACCGCGACAACCTCTACGGTGGAGCCACGTTCAGGGACAGCCAGGGCAACAGCTACCAGGTGGACGGCCGCGCGGATTCGACCAAGCACGCCGAAGGGGACATCCTGAAGCAGATGCGCCAGCAGATCGCCGAGCGGCAGGGGATCCGGCCCGACCAGGTCGATCTCCGGACGGAACTGCGCGACGTGCGGCTCTACGTCGAGTTCTCCCCGTGCCCCACGGGCAACCGGTGCCAGGACATGCTGGACCAGTACCTCCCGCCCGGCTCGGAGATCCAGTACTCCTGGCCCTGGCAGCCGCGGTCGGCGCAGGACTCCTCGCGGCAGGCCCTGGCCGACGCCGTCCACGACCTCTTCACGAGAAAGCGCCCGGGAACGTCATGACCGTCTACACCGCACAGCAGGTCGCCGTGATCGACAACCCGGCGGCCAGGGCGGCGCTGACCGGCACGGGTCTGCCCGACACCGACGCCGTGTCCTTCCGCGCCGCCGCCACGATCACCGTGTGGGACCGCGACCCCGACTACGCCGTCCTCGGGTTCTGGAACCTGGACGAGATCCCGGTGGTGGTGCACCGCGCGGAGGGCTCGGTGTTCACCGCTCCCCCGTGGTCGGAGGAGATGGACCCGCTCAACGCGTCGGTCGCCGCGTTCGCGGACAGCCTCGCCGCGGTCGAGGGCGCGAAGCCGTTGTCCAAGGCCCGGTACGGCACCAACGCCGAGGCGGGCGACCAGGTGCACGCCTTGCTGCGCGTCATCGACGCCGAGACCCTGGCCGACCCGTACTCGTTCTGGCAGGCCGTGGTGGACGACGTCAAGAGCGGCGTCTACGCCTGATCAGCCGAGCACGAACGGGAGCCGGCCCGCCAACCCGCCCAGGTCGGCCCGCTCGCGGTCGGTCGGGGCGCGGCGGCCGGTGGCGACGAGCAGGGCGTCGGTGTCGGTGAACGTCGCCGGGAACGGGGTGCCGGCGATCTCCTCCAGCATCCGTCGCGTGCGCGCCAGGCCCTCGGCCGGCGGGGGCGGCGCGTCCGGGAGGTCCGCGACCAGGTCGAGGTGGTGCAGGGTCCATTCCAGGACGTAGGCGTCGAGGTAATCACCGGCGGTCAGGACCTGGTCCTGGGTCGTGACGTGCCGGGACCGGTCGGCGAGGCCGGCCGCGCGGCCGGCGGCCGAGCCGACGTCGTCCAGGTGGAACTTGAGCAGGGCCGGGTCCTCGTAGGCGGCGGCCAGGCGGACGGTCAGGGCGGCCAGCGGGTCGTCGCCGGTGGGCGGGGTGTGGCCGACCCGCCAGTAGGTGACGGCGTTCCGGGTGGCGGGCGCGTCCGTCGGGGTGACCAGGGTGATCAGGACGTCCTGGGCGTCGATCACCAGGTGGCACACCAGGTCCCGCACCAGCCAGCCGCGACAGCCCGACGGGCGGGTGAAGTCTTCGGTCCCGAGGTCTTCCACCGCGGCGCGCAGGGCCGTCCAGGAGTGGGTGAAGAGATCCACACCGGCCACGGTAGTGAAGAGTCACAGCGGCGTCACGGTGCCCCTCCCGCCGTCCACGCGGACGCGGTCGCCGGTGCTGATGCGGCTGGTCGCGTTGCCGCAGCCGACCACGGCCGGGATGCCGAGTTCGCGGGCCACGATGGCGGCGTGGGACAGGGGTGCGCCCACGTCGGTCACCACCGCCGCCGCACGCGGGAACAGCGGCGTCCAGCCGATGTTGGTGACCGTGGTGACGAGGACCTCACCCGGCCGCAGGGCGCTTCCCGCGTCCAGGCCGGTGACGACCCGGGCCGTGCCCTCGGCCACGCCCGCCGCGCCCGGGAACCCGGTGATCGCGTCGGACGCGGGCGCGTGGGCGCGGGTGGCGTCGTGGAGGTCCTGGCGGCGGGCCGGGTCGGCGGCCCAGGCCTCCGGGTCGAACTCGCCGCGGATCAGGGTCGGGTACGGCGGTAGTGCGCGGTAGCGCTCGTAGGCCGCGCGTCGGGGTGCGATCGTGACCAGTGGGCGGTCGTCGCCGTCCAGGACGGCCAGGGTTTCCCGGTAGGACAGCATGAACGTGTCCGCGCCGGTCAGTTCGCCGGCCCGGAGCACGAACGCGCGGAGCACCGCGAACCCGCGCACCATCTCCGAACGGGCGCGTTCCCGACCGCGGGTCGCCTCGGCCAGGGCGTCCAGCCGGCGGCGCAGGCGGGCGGCCCGGCGGGGGTGGGCGGTGCGCAGGCGGCGCCACGCCCGGTCGCGGGCGGCGGCCTGGCGGCGCAGCAGCTCCTCCGGGTCCGGGCCGTCCAGGGCGGCCAGGTGGTCGATCCAGGACGGGTCCTCGGCGGGCCGGGGCACGGAGACCTCGTACTCGTCGGCGCACCGGTGGCCCCACAGCCGGGTGTAGGTGGCGCGGTCGATCTCGCCCCGGCGCAGGCGGGACAGGCCGAGCAGCGGGCCCAGGCTCGCCAGGTCGCCGGCCGTGCCGTGCGCCCCGGTCATCAGGGCGGTGGTGTCGGCCTCGCCGACCAGCGCGTACAGCTTCCGGCGCAGCTTGGCGTCGCCCATGACGACCGAGCCCGCGCCGGCGTCGTAGACGCGGATGTCGTCCCGCAGGTAGGAGTCCAGTTCGGACGTCCACAGCGCACGGAGTTCGGCGGGTGTCCGCGCGTCGGCGATCTTGGCTTGCAGGGCTTCGGCCCGCGCGGGCGCGTGGGGCAGCAGCTCGCCGATGCGGCGGCGGTATTCACGGGTCTGGCGGACGAACGGGACCACCGCGCCCAGCGCCGCGCGCAGGGTGGCCGCGCGGGACAGCGGCAGCGGGGGCACCTGGACGTCGTCCGGGATGCGCCCGAAGGTGTGCTCCGCCAAGCGCCGCATCAACCCGGTCAGCCCGAGGGCGGACGCCACGGCGAACACGGCGCTGAGGTTGAGGTAGAACCGGCCGCCGATGTTGCCGGTCGTCGGCACGCCGCCGATCGGCGGCCGGGCCAGGACCCGGGCGAACGACCAGGTGGCCGGGGTCATCACGCTGGGCACGGCCTCGCCGAGGTTCGCGCACGTCCACAGGTGGTCGCCGCGCAGGGTGTCGTTCCACACCTCCGGCAGCGCGGTCACCGGCCGGGCCTGGAGGATCGCGATCCGGTCGCCGTGCACGGCCCACTCGACGTCCACGGGCACCCCGAACAACTCCTGCACGCGTGCGCCCAGCGCGGCCAGTTCGAGCACCTGCGCCTCGGTGAGGACCGTGCCGGTGGCGGACTGCACCACTCCCCCGGCCACCACGTACTCGTCCGGCGTGACCTCGCCGCCGACCAACGCCTCCCCCAGGCCCGGCGCGGCGTTGACCACGGTCTCGTGCCGTGCGCCCGTCACCGGGTTGGCGGTGAACAGCACGCCGGCGGCGTCGGCGGGCACCATCTCCTGCACGACCACGCCCATGGCCACGTCGGTGATGCCGTTGCGCTCCCGGTAGGCCACGGCCCGTTCGGTGCCCAGCGACGCCCAGCAGCGCCGGACCGCGTCCAGCACGGCGTCCGCGCCGCGCACGTCGAGCACGGTGTCGTGCTGGCCCGCGAACGACAGGTCGGGCAGGTCCTCGGCGGTCGCGGAGGACCGCACCGCGACCGGGCCGGGCGGCAGCGCCGCGCGGATCCCCGCCGCCACCTCGGCCGGCACCTCCCCGGCCGGCTCGGCCAGCCGGAACGCGTCGGTCGTCACGTGGAAGCCGCCCGGCACCGGCAGCCCCGCCCGGACCAGACGGGCCAGCGACGCGCCCTTCCCGCCGACGGTGGCCAGGTCGGCCCCCGGGTCGGCCAACGGCAGCACGAATCTCCCCATGTCCCGATCCTGGCACACCCGCCCGTTGTCACACCGGCGAACAAATGAAGTCGCGCTATTCGCGGAAATCTACAAACAATTCCCCTTCCGGCGCGTGGTTTTTCCGCGATAAGCTGCCCCCGCCGCGCGGCCTCCCCATTCCCTTTCCGAGGAGTAGGACGACGTGGGTTCCATGAGCAGGATCGCGGCCGGGCTGGCTGTGGCGGCACTGGTCGGCGTGGCCGTTCCGGCGACCGCGGCCGACAATCCGCACCAACGCGGGCCGGCGCCGACGAAACAGAGCGTGGAGGCGCCGCAGGGGCCGTTCGCCACCGCGACGGCGACGGTGTCGGCCGCACAGGCGGGCGGGAAGTTCGGCGGCGGCACCATCCACTACCCGACCAGCACCGCGGAGGGCAGGTTCGGCGCGGTCGCGATCTCGCCCGGGTTCCTCGGCTCCCAGGCCACGGTCGCCTGGTACGGGCCACGGCTGGCGTCGCACGGCTTCGTCGTCATCGTGATCGACACCAACGCGGTGTTCGACCTGCCCGACGCGCGCGGCGACCAACTCCTGGCCGCGCTGGACCACCTGACCACGGCAAGCCCGGTGCGGGACCGCGTGGACGCCGCGCGGCTGGCCGTCATGGGCCACTCGATGGGCGGCGGCGGCAGCCTGGAGGCCGCGAAGGACCGGCCGACGCTGCGGGCCGCGATCCCGCTGGCGGGCTGGAACCTCACGAACAACTGGTCGGGCAACCGGGTCCCGACGCTGGTCGTGGGCGCGCAGAGCGACTTCATCGCGCCCGTCGGCCAGCACTCCGAGCCGTTCTACGCCTCCCTGCCCGCGACCACCGACAAGGCGTACCTGGAGATCCGCGGCGCCGACCACTTCGTGGTGAACTTCCCGCACACGACGATCGCGAGGTTCGCGATCTCCTGGTTGAAGCGGTTCGTGGACGACGACACCCGCTACGAGCAGTTCCTGTGCCCGCCGCCCGCGCCGGACGCGACGATCTCGGAGTACCGCGACACCTGCCCGCACTGACCCGGCGGCGGTCCCGCGGCTCAACGCAGCAGCAGCCGCAGGACCGCCTCCGCGTGCGCCGCCTCGGGTTCGCGGCCGGTGATCAGGTTGAGGTAGGCGTAGGACTCGATGATCCGGACGATGATGAACGCGACCTCGTCCAGGTCGGCGGGCAGGTCCAGCAGGCCGGCCGCGGTCTCCTCCTCCAGCACGCGCCGGAACCAACCGATCAGGCGCGGCTGGAACGCCCGGTCGTGGCGGGTGAGCAGGCGCATCGCCAGTTCGCCCTCGTGGGCGAGCCAGTACGCCATGCCGGGGTTGCCGATCACCACCTCCAGGAACCCGACGGCCAGGCGCACCACGCGTTCCGCGCCGTGGTGGCGGCGCGGCGGCCCGTCCAGCTCGGCGAGGTTGAACTCCGCGAGCGACCAGGTGACCTCGACCAGCAGCCGTTCCCGGGAGCCGACCCAGCGGTAGAGGGTGACCCGGCTGATGTCGAGCCGTTCGGCCAGCAGCCCCATGTCGACGCGCCGGCGTTTGAGGAAGGTGCGCTTGGCCTCGCGCAGGGCGTCGGCCGAGGTGGCTCTCGGGGGCAGGACGGTCATGGCCGCACGCGGGTCCGTGCGGCGTCGACGGCCAGCGCCGACGTGAGGGCCACGGCGACCGCGCCGGCGGCCAGCAACAGGGCGGGCACCGGTCCGCCGCCGGTGTGCGCGAGTCCGATCAGGGCGACGCCGAACGCGCCGGCCAGCTCGCGGCTCGCCGTGATCGACGCCGACGCGACGCCGGCGACCCGCTCGTCCGCCGCGTCCAGCGCCGCCGTGGTGAGCGGGGTGGTCAGCGCGGAGCCGAAACCGACGACGACCAGGCACGCCAACAGCAGCAGCGGGCCGGCGGCCACCATCGCGACCAGTCCGGCGGTCACGGCGGCCAGGCCCGCCGCCGCGGTGCGCCACGGTCCGAGGCGGGCGACCAGGGGTGGTGCCGCGGGTGCGCCCGCGATCACCGCCAGCGCGGCGGGCACGAAGAACAGGCCCGTGGTCATCGGCGTGAAGCCCTCGGTGTGCTGGAGGTGCAGGGGCAGCACGAACAGCACGCCGCTGATCGCCAGGCCCCACAACGCCTGCGCGGCCGTGCCGCCGATGAACGCCCGGTCCCGGCGCAGCGCGCGGGGGAACAGCGGCGTGGCGCGTTCGGCGTTGAGGAACAGCAGGCAGGCCGCGCCGGACAGGGCGATCATCGCGGCGAGGGGTTGTGCGCCGAGGACGGTCGCGGTCACCACGAACACGGCGGCGGTGAGGGCGAGCGTGGACCGCCACGGCAGCGGGGTGGGACGTGGTCGTCGTGGCGCCAGGCAGGCCCTCGCGACGACGGCGGTGGCGACGCAGCCCGGGACGTTGCCCAGGAAGATCCACCGCCAGTGCGCGGCCTCGCTGAGCAGGCCGCCCAGCGCGGGTCCCACGGCGAGGGCGACGGCCAGCGCCGCCGTCCACGCCACGATCCCGGTCCGCCGGTGGGCCGCGTCGAGGTGGGTGCGCAGGACGGCCAGCCCGGTCGGCACCACCGCTGCCGCCGCCGCGCCCTGCGCCGCCCGCCACAGCGCCAGCGACACGCCGGACCCGGCCGTGCCGCAGCCCAGCGAGGCGACCGCGAAGCCGATCAGGCCGACCAGCAGGACCCGCCGCACCCCGTACCGGTCCCCCAGCGCGCCGGCCGCGACCATCAGGCTCGCGAACACCAGCATGTAGCTGACCACGACCCATTGGAGCCCGGTGGTGCCCATGCCCAGGTCGCGGCCGATGGTCGGCAGCGCCACCATCAGGATGCTGTTGTCCAGCGCCGTGACGAAGCCCGCGAAGCAGGCGACGAGCACGACCGGCAGCGGCCGGGTCATCCGATCGCGGCCGTCAGCATGGGCCAGGACGCCCGCAGCTCGCGCTGCCAGTACTTCCACGCGTGGGTGCCGCCGCCGTAGGCGTGGACGGTGATCGGGATGCCCGCCTGCCGGACGCGCTGGACGAAGTCCGGGGCGGTGGCCCCGACGACGGTCTCCCACGGGTCGTAGACCCAGCCGGTGTCCAACTCGCCCGCGAAACCGTTGCCGTAGCTCATGTAGAGGGCGGTGCCGCGCAGCTTCGGGGCGAGTTCGCGGGGGTTGTTGGCGGCCCAGACCTGCGGGGTGAGCGACTCGCGGCCCCACGGCCCGTACGGGTCGAGGCCTTCGCGCAGGACCGTGGTGTAGACGAACTGCGGCACGCCGACGAACTGGGTGGACAGCAGCCCGCTGTAGGAGGCGGCGGCCTTGAACATGCCGGGGTGCTTGGCGGCGTAGCCGAACGCGCCCGTGCCGCCCGCGGACAGGCCCGCCACGGCGCGGCTGGTGCCGCCGCGGAAGTCGCGCTCGACGAGTTGGAGCAGTTCGGCGGTGTGGAAGGTCTCCCACTTCGGGGAGCCGCCCCGGCCGTTGTTGTACCAGTCGGTGTACCAGCCCGACCGGCCGCCGTCGGGCATGACCACGAGGACGTCGCTGTCGGCGGAGAGCTGTTCGACGTCGGTCTCGCGGGTCCAGGAGGTGTAGTCGTCGCCGACGCCTTGGAGCAGGTAGACGACCGGCCAACTACGGGTGGCGGTGGGCGACCAGCCGCGCGGGGTGAGGATGCGCGCCTTGACGTTGCCGCCGATGGCGGGCGAGGCGATGGTGATGTCGGTGGTGCGGTCGTCCAGCCAGGTCTGCTCGACGATGCGGGCACCGTCGTCGGCGGTGCTCGTAGCCCGGGTGGTGCTTGTGGCTTGGGTGGGGGCGGCGACGAGGAGCGTGGCGGACAGCGCGAGGACGAGGACTCGGTGCATGGGGTCTCCTACGACACGGGGAGCTCTGCGGCGAGGTAGCGGTCCCGGCACGCGGCGCGGGAGAGCTTCCCGCTGGAGGTGCGGGGCACCGAGCCCGGTTCGACCAGCAGGACGTCGCGCACCCGGACGTCGTGGTGGGCGGACACGGCGGCGCGGACGGCGCGGCGGACCCGGGCGGGGTCGATGACGTCGCGCGGGACCTTCGGGGCGCGTTCGGCGACGATGACCAGGGCTTCCTGCGCGTCGCCGGGGACGCTGAACGCCGCCACGTGGCCGCGGCGGAGGGCGGGGTCGGCGCGTTCGGCGGTGGCTTCGACGTCCTGCGGGTAGTGGTTGCGGCCGTCGATGACGATCAGGTCCTTGATCCGGCCCACCACGTACAGCTCGCCGTCGTGCAGGACGCCGAGGTCGCCGGTGCGCAGCCAGGGGCGCGGGTCGCCGGGCAGCGGCGCGCCGAACACGCCGGGTTTGGCGACCCAGTAGCCGGGGGCGACGTTCTCGCCGTGCACCCAGATCTCGCCGATCCGGCCGGGCGGGCACTCGACGCCGTCGGCGACGACCTTCACGTCCTGCTCGACCGCCTGGCCGCAGCCGACCAGGGTGGTCGCGCGCCCGGGGTCGTCCTGGACCTCCGCGCGGCCCTCCGCGAGGGCCTTGCGGTCGAACGGGGTGGTGGTGGGCGGGCCGGTGGCGGCGGTGACGAAGACGGTGGCCTCGGCCAGGCCGTAGCTCGGGCGCTGGGCGTCGGGGCGCAGACCGTGCGGGGCGAAGGTGTCGTGGAAGCGGGCGATCGTGGCGGCGTGGACGGGTTCGCTGCCGTTGATCAGCGCGGTGACGCCGGTGAGGTCGAGGTGGGCGCGGTCGTCGTCGGTGGTGCGGCGGACGCACAGGTCGTAGGCGAAGTTCGGCGCGGCGCTGATGGCGTTGCGCTTGCCGTGCAGGGCGTCCAGCCAGCGGGCGGGGCGGTAGAGGAAGGCGAGCGGGTCCATGAGGGTGGCTTCGACGCCGGTGAGCAGGGCGACGCCGAGGCCGAGCACCAGGCCCATGTCGTGGAAGAGCGGGAGCCAGCTGACCGGGGTGGCGGGTTCGTCGCGCAGGCCGTAGGCGGTGAGCGCCTGGCGGACGTTGACCTGGAAGTTCCGGTCGGTGACGACGACGCCGGCGGGGGTGCGGGTGGAACCGGAGGTGTACTGCAGGTAGGCGGGCCCGTGGCCGGGGGTGGGCGGCGCGTCGGAGGGTTCGACGCGGTTGACGACGATCATGTCCAGGCTGGTCGCCCCGGGTGCTGCGTGGGCTTCGTCGACCAGGGCGGCGGTGGGTGAGCAGTCGCGGAGGATGCCGTCGAGCCGGTCGCGGTGGCCCGCGCCGGTGAGCGGGAAGAGCGGGACGGCCAGGACGTCGGCGTAGAGGCAGGCGACGAACGCGACGGCGTAGTCGATGCCCTGGGGAAGGAGGATCAGCACCCGGTCCTCGGGGGCGCAGGTCCGGCGCAGCCGGGCGGCCAGCCCGCGGGCGCGGCGGTCCAGGTGGGACCAGGTGATGCGGACCGGCAGGCCGGCGGGGTCCGCGTCGTGGTCGAGGAAGGTGAAGGCCGTGGAGTCGGGACGCTGCCCGGCCCAGTGCCGCACGGCGTCGGCGACCGGGCCGGAGTTGGTCGTGACGCCCGGCGCGGTGACCGTCATGCCGAACCCTTTCCGCAGGGGTTGATAAATTCGTCGATTGGTTTTGTGCGTGGACCACAAAACTGTTTCCGGGTGATTTCCACCACGTTCGGGTCCGAGAAGCTACCCAGGCGGTGGCAGAACTGTCAACAGTTCCCCGAATGGTGCACGGGTGACCCGAACGGCCTATTGTTCGGCAGGGGCGGAGCAGGTCACCCTTCCCTTCGCCCGGCGTGGAACATCGTTTTGGGGTGTTTCATCGGAATTGGTGGAGAAAGCCGCGGAAAGTTGTCGCACATCGCACCCGGAGGTGTCCTTTGAGCGCGTCCGCCGAAACGGAGCTGCGTGGCTGGCTGGTGCGCGCGGTAGCGGAGACCACCGACGTTCCGGCGGAGGAGGTCGAGGTGGACCGGCCACTGGCGGAGCTGGGCTTGTCGTCGCGGGACGCGGTGGTGCTGGCGGGCGCTTTGGGCGACCACCTGCGCCAACCGGTACCGCCGACCGTGCTGTGGCAACACCCGACCATCACCCAACTAGCCCACCACCTGACCACCCACCCCGCCCGCCTTCCAGCAACCGCCGACTCCGCCCACGCGCCGACCGGTGGAGGGGAGGTTGCCGCGGTGACCGACGACGGTTCTGCGCTCGCGGCGTCCGACGGCGGCTCAACGACCGCAGCGGCCGGCGGCGGCCCGGCGACCAGCGACGGCCCAGCGCCCGCCGTGACCAACGGCGGCCCGGCGCTCGCAGCGGCCGGCGGCGGCCCAGCGCCCGCCGTCACCAACGGCGGGCCTGCGCCCGCGGCGGCCGGTGGCCTCCCCTCGGCCGGCGGCGGCCCGGCACCCGCAGCGGCCGGCGGCGGTTCAGCGGCCGCAGCGGTCGTCGGCGGGGCAGCGTTCGCGCGGTTCGGTGGCGGGGTGGCGGGTGGTTCGTCCGGCCCGGATGTCGGTGGGGCGTGGGATCATGGAGACGGGGGCCGGAGGCCGGCGCTTGAGGGTGTCGCGGTGGTCGGGGTCGGGTGTCGGTTGCCCGGTGGGGTGAGCGGGGCCGAGGGGTTGTGGCGGTTCCTTTGTGCCGGCGGGGACGCGGTTGGGCCCGTGCCGGCCGGGCGGTGGGTCGGGTTGCCCTCCGGGGTGCCGCCGTGGGGTGGGTTCCTCGATGACATCAAGGGGTTCGACGCCGAGTTCTTCGGGATCGCGCCCAGTGAGGCGGCGGCGGTCGATCCGCAGCAGCGGCTGGTGCTGGAGGTCTCGTGGGAGGCGCTGCACCACGCCGGGATCGCGCCCTCCTCCCTGCGCGGCACGCGCACCGGGGTGTTCGTGGGCATCTCGACCGGCGAGTACGGCGCGGCGCAGGCCGTGGACCCGCGTCGGGTCGAACCGTGGACGGCGACCGGTGGCGCGCTGAGCATCGCCGCCAACCGGGTGTCCTACCTGCTCGACCTGCGGGGGCCGAGCACGGCGGTGGACACGGCGTGCTCGTCGTCGCTGGTCGCCGTCCACCACGCCGTGCGCAGCCTGCGGTCCGGTGAGACCGACGCCGCCATCGTCGCCGGGGTGAACGTGGTGCTGGGCAGCGCGGTCACGGCGGCGTTCGCGCGGGCCGGGTTGTTGTCGGCGAACGGGCGGTGCAAGCCGTTCTCCGCGTCGGCCGACGGGATCGCCCGGGCCGAGGGGTGCGCGGCGGTCGTGCTGAAGCGGTTGTCCGACGCGCGGCGCGACGGTGACCGGGTGCTCGCGGTGATCCGGGCCAGCGGGGTCAACTCCGACGGCCGGTCCAACGGCCTGATGGCACCCAACCCGGCGGCGCAGGAGGCGCTGTTGCGGGAGGTGTACGCGGAGGCCGGGGTGGATCCGGCGTCGGTGTCGTACGTGGAGGCGCACGGGACCGGGACGTTGCTGGGCGACCCCATCGAGGCGGGGGCGTTGGACGCGGTGCTGGGGGTGGGGCGTCCGGCGGACCGGCCGTTGCTGGTGGGGTCGGCGAAGTCGAACTTCGGTCACACCGAGGCGGCGGCGGGTGTGGTCGGGTTGGTGAAGGCGGTGCTCGCGGTGCACCACCGGGTGCTGCCGCCGACGCTGCACTTCGACGGACCCAACCCGCACATCGACTTCACGCGGTTGGCGGTGGTGACGGGGGTGCGGGAGTGGCCTCGGTACGGGGGGCGGATCACGGCGGGGGTGTCGTCGTTCGGCTTCGGCGGGACCAACGCGCACGTGGTGTTGGAGGAGGGGCCGGGAGAGAGCGCGCCGCGGTTCGTGGGCGGGCCGGGTGTGCTGGGGTCCGTGGACGGGCCGGGTGCGCTGGTCGTGGCCGGGGCTACGGAGGAGCGGGTGCGCAGCCATGCCGCTCGGTTGGCCGATTGGTTGGCGGGCGGGGATGAGGGCGGGACCGGTCGGGGTGGGCCGGACTTGCGCGCGATCGCGGCCACGCTCGCCCGGCGGCGCGGGGATGAGCCGTTCGCGGCGGCCGTGTCCATCGGTGGCGAGGCGGGCGCAGACGGCAACAGCGAGGCGGGCGCGGACGGCTACGGCGAAACGGGCGTGGCGGCCGGCTGTGACGCGGGACCGGCTGGCGGCGGCAGGCTCGCGGCGGTTGTCGGCGGGTTGCGTGAGGTCGCGGAGGGGCGGCGAGGGGTTGAGCGGGTCGCGCGGGGGGATGGGCGGGTTGTGTGGGTGTTTTCCGGGTTCGGGTCCGGATGGCCCGGCATGGCTCGCAACCTGTTGGCCCGCGAACCCGTCTTCGCCGCCGCCGTCGACGAAGTCGATCGGCTGCTGGCGCCCTGGTCGGTGAGGGGATTGATCAACAATCCTACAAGGGGATTGGGGGACGGTCAGATCGTCCTCTTCGGGGTGCAGATCGCGCTCGCTCGGCTGTGGCGGGCCTGTGGCGTTCGGCCGGCGGCCGTGGTGGGGCAGTCCGCCGGCGAGGTCGCGGCGGCGGTGGTCAGCGGGGCCTTGACGTTGGCGGACGCCGCTCGGGTGGTCACCACGCGCGCCCGCCTGTTGGACTCCCTCGACGTCGATGGCGACGGCGGGATGGCGGCCGTCGAGCTGAGCCCCGAGGAGGTGGACGACCCGGAGTTGTGCGTCGCCGTTCACGCCGCGCCCCGGCGCTGCACGGTGGCGGGACCGATGGACCGGCTCAGGGCGCTCGTCGCCCGGGTCGAGGCGGCGGGCGGGTCGGCGCGGATCCTGCCCCTGCGCACCAGCGGGCACTCCCCCGCGGTCGAACCGGTGTTGGGGCGACTCCGAGAGCAGTTGCGCGGGACCGAAGGGGCGGAGCCGAGCATCCCCATCTACGGCACCGTCATGGAGGACCCCCGGCGGCTGCCGCCGTTCACCCCCGACTACTGGGCCGCGCACATGCGGCGACCGGTCCGCTTCGCGCACGCCGTCGCGGCGGCGGTCGAGGACGGGTTCACCACGTTCCTCGAAGTGTCCCCGCACCCGGTCGCCCTCCCGGCCATCGCCGAGACCGCGCCCCACGCCACCCTCGTCGGCACCCTGCGCCGCGACACCGACGACCTGCGCACCTTCCACGCCAACCTCACCGCGCTCCACCTGCACGGCGCGGTCCCGGCCACCGGCGTCACCGACGTCCCCACCGCCCCCTGGCACCACCGCGAGCACTGGACCACGCCCCCGACCACCTCGGCGGGCCACCCGCTGCTGGGCGTGCACGTCGAACTCCCCTCCGGCGTGCACGCCTGGCAGTCCGACGTCGGCCTCGACGCCCACCCGTGGCTCGCCGACCACCGCGTCCACGACGTCCCGGTGCTGCCCGGCGCGGCCTACGTCGAACTCGCGCTCGCGGCGGCGGACGTCCTCGGCGCCCCGCACGAGGTCCGCGACGTCACCTTCGACCGCCTCCTCCCCCTCGCCGCGCACGTCCCGATCACCACCACCCTCACCGGCCGCACGGTCGAGGTCCACGCCAAGAGCGACGGCCGGTGGGTCCGGCACGCCACGGCGACCCTCGCGCCCACCGGCGATCCGACACCGACCAGCACAGTCCACAGTGGACACACGGCCGACCTGTACGCCGCCATGGACGCGGCGGGCATGAACTACGGCCCCTCCTTCCGCACCGTCGTGGAGGCACGCGCGGGCGACGGCGTGGCCACCTGCCGGATGCGCCGCCCCGACGGCCCCGACCGCGACTTCCACCTGCCGCCCACGCTCCTCGACGGCTGCCTGCACGCGCTCGCCGCCGCCGCGACCGTCACCGGCCCCAAACTGCCGACCGGCATCGGCACGGTCCGCCTGCACGGCGACCCCCGCCGCGCCCACACCGCCGAAGCCACCACCGCCACCGGCGACGTCCGCCTGTTCGCCGAGAACGGCGACCTCCTGCTGGAAGTCCTGGGCGTCCGGGCGAAGCAGCTCACCGGCCTGACCGTCGAGCACCGCTGGGAACGCGCGGACGCCCCCGCCGACCACTCCCCCGGCACCTGGCTGCTGGACGGCGACGCCGACGACCTCGCCGACGCCCTGACCCGCGCCGGCCACCGGGTCACCCGCGACCCGCGAATCCCCGTGGACGGCGTCGTGTTCGTGCCGCGGAACGTCGAGGAGGACCTGCACCGGCTGGCCGCGACCAGCGGACCACGCGTGTGGGTGGTCACGCGCAACGCGGCGGCGGTGCGGGACGGCGAGGCGGGCGTGCCGGACCAGGCCGCGTTGCGCGGTGCGGTGCGGGTGATGGCGTTCGAACGGCCGACCCTGCGAGCGTCCATTGTGGACGTTGACGATCCGGGGGTGCTGGCCCGTGAGCTGGCCGCCGACCTGCCGGACGACGAGGTGGCGTGGCGGGACGGTGTCCGGTACGTCGCCCGCCTGCGGCCGGTCGACCTGCCCGAGGACTTCGGCGTGGCGCCGGGCGCGTATGTGATCACCGGCGGGTTGGGCGCGCTGGGGCTGGTCACGGCGCGGTGGCTGGCGGATCGGGGCGCGACCAGGGTCGTGCTGTGCGGGCGGACGGCGCGGGAGGTTCCGCGGCTCGCGGCCGAGGTGGTCGTGGTGACCGGGGACATCGCCGAGCCGGGGACCGCGCGGCGGGCCGTCGAGGCGGCGGTGCGGGGCGGGGTGCCGTTGCGGGGTGTCGTGCACGCGGCGGGGGTGCTGGTGGACGAGCCGCTCGACCGGTTGACCCGTGACGGGGTGGCGGCCGTGCTGCGGCCCAAGATCGGCGGGGCGTTGGCGTTGGCGGAGGCGACGCGCGGGCACCGGTTGAACTGGTGCGTGATGTTCTCGTCGGCGGCGGGGCTGGTCGGGTCGCCGGGCCAGGCCGCCTACGCCACGGCCAACGCGTGGCTGGACGCGTTCGCCGCGCGGCTGCGGGCCGACGGGGTGCCGGCGGCGACCGTCCAGTACGGCGCGTGGAGCGGGGTCGGGCGGGCGAAGGACGTGGTGAACCCGTTGCTGCGGCCGTTGTCGCCGGCGGAGGGGGTGCGGGCGCTGGAGGCGGTGCTCGGGTCGGGGCGGCGGGCGACCGGGGTGGTGCGGTTCGACCGGGGCGCGGTGGTGGAGCTGTTCCCGGAGTTGGGGCGGCGGCCGTTCTTCTCCGGGTTCCTGGCGGTGGCGGACGGGCCGGCGGAGGACCGGTTGGCGGCGGTGGTCGCGCGGGTGCTGGGGTGCGACGACGTGGACCCGGCGGTGCCGTTGACCTCGCTCGGGCTGGACTCGCTGATGGCCATGCGGCTGCGCAACGCGGTGGAGCACGACCTGGGGGTGACGCTGCCGATCCCGCTGCTGCTCAAGGGCGCGAGCCTGGACGACCTGGTGGCGGGCGCGGCCTCCGGCCCCCGACACCATTCTCCCACGGGGGACCGACAAGACGGCGGCGACCGCCGATACGGTGCGACCGGCGGCGACCGGCGAAGCGGTGCGACCGGCGGCTACCGGCGAAGCGATGGGGTGGTGGGGCCGCGGGATCCGGTGGAGCGGTGGTTGGGCGGGTTGTGTGCGCGGCTCGGGTTCGTGGGTGGGGTGCATGACGTCATTCCCGAAGGGGTGCGGCCCGAGCTGCTTGGGTTGATGGCGCAGCGGGTCGCCGGCGTGGATCGCGGCGTGTTCGTCGTGCCGACCGTGGAGGGTGTTGCGGAGAGGGTGCGGGAGGCGTTCGAGGTCGCTGGTGGGACGGTTCGGGTGTTGCGGGAAGGCGTGGGGGCGCCGTTGCACCTGTTCCACCCGGCCGGTGGGCCTACCAGCGTGTACCAGCCGCTGGTCGGACTGCTGGGCGACCGCCCCTGTTACGGCTACGAGCGGGTGGACGACGTGCCGGACATCCCCGGGAAGGCGCGGCGGTACGTCGAGTTGGTCAAGTCGGTCCAGGCCGAAGGGCCGTACGTCCTCGGTGGGTGGTCGTTCGGCGGGTGCCTGGCGCACGAGGTGGCGTGTCAGCTCCTGGACGCCGGTGACGCGGTCGACGTCGTGGTCATGATCGACACCGTGCGGCCCCTGCCGGCGCCCGACGTGTCACCGGAAGAGCTGGTGCGGCACCGGTTCGAGCGGTTCGTGGGGCACATCCGCGACACCTACGGGGCCGACGTCGAGCTGCCGTGGGCGGAGCTGGCCGGGCTGGACGACGTCGGGCAGGTGGACGCCGTGCTGGCCGCGATGGTGGCCGCCGAGGTCGGCATCTCCGCCGGGGCCCTGCGGCACCAGAAGACGTCCTACCTCGACGCCCGCGCCGCCGAGCGGTACTCGCCGCGGCGCTTCCCGGGGCGGGTGGTGTTCTACCGGGCCTGTGACCGGGAGACGCTGACCACCGTCCTGGACCCCCGCTACCTGCGCCGCCAGGAGGACGACGACCTGGGCTGGGCGGACGCGTGCGGGGAGCTGGAAGTGGTGCCGGTGCCCGGTGACCACCTGTCGATGGTGGACCTCCCCCACGTCACCGTGCTGGCCGAGCACCTGGCCAAGGTCCTGGGGCCGTAGGGTTCCCCGGCGCGCGGGGTGAGGGCTGGTCCCCCCGCGCGCCGGGGACGATCACAGGGCGTTGGTGAACAGCAGGCGGTTGACCGTGCCGCCCGTGGTGCCGCCGCTGACCACGTTCGGCGTGGCGGTGCTGTTGATCCAGTTGTGGACGGTCGCCGACGACGCGTCGCCGTAACGCGCCTTGTAGAGCGCCGCGACGCCCGCGACGTGCGGGGTGGCCATCGACGTGCCGGACTTGGCGCCGCTGCCGCCGGTGTTCAGCGTCGAGACGATCGAGCCGCCGGGGGCGTAGAGGTCGACGCACGCGCCCGTGCTGGAGAACGACGACCGGGCGTCGGTCCGCTCCGAGGACGCCACCACCGACGCCGTCTCGACCTTGCGCGGCAGGCGGTCGCACGAGTTCGCGCCGGTGTTGCCCGCCGAGGTGGCCAGGAAGACGCCGGAGGAGATCATGTTGCGGATCGCGGTCTCCAGGCTCGCGGTGGCCGGGTAGTTCCACGACGTGTTGGCCACGGCCGGCTTCTGGGCGTTCGCGGTCACCCAGTTGATCGCCGCGATGGCCGCGGAGGTGGTGGTGCTGCCGGAGCAGTTCATCATCTTCACGCCGTGCAGCCGGACACCCTTGGCCACGCCGTAGGTGTTCGACCCGACGGTGCCCGCCACGTGCGTGCCGTGGCCCTGGCAGTCGGTGTTGTTGCTGTCGATGGCGTTGTAGTCGAACGTGGCCCGGCCGCCGAAGTCCGGGTGGCCGGGGGTGATGCCGGTGTCGATGATGTAGGCGTGCACGCCGGAACCGTTGACGTTCCAGGTGTAGCTGTTGGACAGCGGCAGGTTGCGCTGGTCGATGCGGTCGATGCCCCACGACGGCGGGTTGGTCTGGGTGGCGTCGAGCGCGTCGGTGACCACCATGTCCTGCTCGATCAGCTTGACCGACGGGTCGCGGCTGAGCTTGCGCAACTGGCCCGGGGTGAGCTTGGCGGCGAACCCGGTGAACGCGGAGTCGTACACGTGGGTCGGGGTGACGCCGGCCGCCGTGGCCGCGGCGGTGAGGCCGCGGGCGGAGCGGTCGACGGTGACGATGTAGCTGTCCTTGATCGGCGTGGCCGTCGCGGTCGCGGCGGCCGTGACGATCCGCGCCTGGTGCGGCTCGGCGTTCGCGAGACCGGTCGCCATGGTGGCGGCGGTCGCGGCGGAGGCGAGGACGGCGAGTGTTCTGATGGCAGGGCGCACTGATCGGCTCCTCGGGTCACCCGCGGACGCGTGCGCTCCGCCGCAGGGTTGACGGAGCGGACTTCACTCGTCCGGGGTTCAACCCAGCAGCCTGATCAGCGTCTCACCGCCGGTCAACGGTCATCCACTGAATAGCCGCCGCCACGCTCACGCTGGGTGGACAAAACCGGCAACTGGTGAGGACCGGACCCGTCTTGTGGCCGCTGGGGAGCCGCCAGGCGGGTCATGGCGACACCGGCGAGGACTACCGCCATCCCGACGACGATCCGGACCGTCAGCGGCTCGCCCAGCACGATCGCGCCCAGCGCCACGGACACCACCGGCAACAGGTAGCCGACCGTCGCGGCGGCCGTCGGGCCCTCGTCCTCGATGATCCGGTAGTTCAGGACGAAGGTCGCCCCGGTGCCGAAGATCCCGAGCACCACCACCGCCACGACCGCGGTCGCGTTGGGGTGCGCCGGACCGGAGGTGGGCAGGGCGAGCGCGCTCCACGCCGTCGCCGTGGTCAACTGCGCGGCGGAGATCGCCATCGGACCGCCCTTGCCGACCAGGTGGCGGCCCATGTAGGTGAAGGCGACGGCGTAACTGGCCGCCGCGCCGAGCAACGCCAGCGCGCCCAGGCTCATCAGGCCGTTCTGCCGCCACGGCGCGAAGATCAGCACCACGCCGGCGAAGCCCAGCGCCAACCCGGTCAACCGGACCGGCCGCAGGTCGCGGTCCAGGCCGAACGCGAGGCCGATGAGCAGCGACCACAGCGGGGTCGTCGCGTTGATCACGCCCGCGACCCCGGAGTCCACGCTCTGCTGCCCGATCGCGAACAACGCGAACGGCAGCGCGTTGCAGAACAGCGCCGCCACGGCGAGGTGCCCCCACGTGCGCGGCGAGCGCGGCAGCCGCTGACCACCCGCGCGGGCGAGCACGAGCAGCACCGCCGCGCCCAGCGCGCAGCGGATCACGGTGATCTGGACGGGCGTCAGGCCGGTCAGGGCCAGCTCGATCCACAGGAAGCAGGACCCCCACAACAACGCCAGGACGCCCGTCCGCAGCACCGATCGACTCGTCATGCCTTCAAGGTGCCCCACGGCACCTATTACGAAAAGTGAAAGCTCCTTGAGTCGCGTTAAGCGCTACTTCACGGTCGCGTGTGGACCCACAACGCCTCCACACCGTGCACGATGGACGCCGTGCGGAACGGCGGTCGCTCGTCGGCCATCCGCAGGTGCGGGAACCGCCGCAGCAACGCCGGGTACGCGGCCCGCAGCTCCATCCGCGCCAGCTCGGCCCCGACGCAGCGGTGCGCGCCGTAGCCGAACGCCAGGTGCTGCGACACCTTGCGCGCCGAGTCGAAGTCGAGCTTGTCCAGGCCCTCGCGGTTGGCCGCGGCCAGCGACACCACCACGACGTCGCCCTCCTGGATCGGCGTGTCCGCGATCACCATGTCGTGCTTGGCGAACCGCGGGAACGCCACCTGCACGACCGTCAGGTGCCGCAGCAGCTCCTCCACCACCGGGCCAACGGCCGCGTCGTCGTCGGCCATCCGCGCCCGCGCCTCCGGGTCGCTCATCAGCACGATCGCGCCCAGCGCCAGCATGCTCGCGGTGGTGTCGAACCCGCCGGTGAGCACGCCGTCGGCCAGGCCCGCCAGCTCCTCGTCGCTGACCTCGTCCCCGTGCTCGCGGATGATCATGCCGATCAGCCCGTCACCGGGGTTCCTCCGCTCCCGCCGGACGATCTGCTCCATGTACTTCAGCGACTCGGAGATCGCCCCGAGCGCCTGCGTCGCACCCCCGAACAGGTCGAACCGCGCCGCCGCCAGCTCCTGGAAGCGCGCCCGGTCCTCGTAGGGCACGCCCAACAGCTCGCAGATCGTCAGCGACGGGATGGGCAGCGCGAACTCCTGCACCAGGTCCACCGGCCCCTCGGCGGCCTCCATCGCGTCCAGCCGCTCGGTCACGATCTCGTCGATGCGCGGCACCAGCCGCGCCAGCCGGCGCATCGTGAACTCCGGCGTGAGCAGCTTGCGCAGCCGCGTGTGGTCCGGCGGGTCGGCGAACCCGAGACCACCCGGCGTCTGCTCGACCCGCCCCACCGCCGCACCCAGCCGCGCGTAGTCGTTGCTGAACGCGTCTGTGTCGGAAAGCACTTTCTTCGCCTCGTCCTGGCCCGTGACCAACCACACCCGGACGCCGAACGGCACTGGGAGCCGGTGGATCGGGCCGGACTCGCGCATCCGCTCCAACTCGGGCACGGGAACCACCCCGTCGCGCTTCAACGGCACCAGCGCCCGGTCCGGGAGCAGCGACAACGCGCGTGAACCGATCCTCCCCATGACCCAACGCGTGATCGAACGCCGTGCGACCCACGCCACAAGGCCGTCGCGCACCGACGCCAGAGTCGCCATCCCACACCCCTCTTCCCCAGGATTGATCGACCGACGGTAACGGTTGCAGAGGGTGAGGAGCATCGCGCTACAGGCGGATTGACACGCTGTGTCGTCTGACAGACGATCTGCAATCGCGCATGTGCGGGGGAAGCCGGTCGAAGTCCGGCGCTGACCCGCAACGGTAGGTCCACCCGGACGAGCCCGAACGCCTGCCATGCGCGCAACGCTCCAGACACCCGTCGAGGTCAGCGGGTCGGAGCCTGGGGGTCGTCTCACGGCTGTCCGGGGTCCGCTCACGTCCACCCCCGGAAAGGTCGCACCATGTCGATCAGACGGACCGCCGCCGTCACCGCCGTCGCGCTGTCGGTGTTCGCGGCCACCCCCGCTTACGCCGAACAGGTCACGACCTCGCCCGCCGGGGCCGGCGCGGGCTGGCTGGCCCGCCAACTGGTCGACGGCGAGCGGTTCGAGGTCGACTACGGCGGCAAGCTCTACCCCGACCACGGCGGCACGATCGACGCCGTCCTGGCGTTCGCCGCCGCCGGTGTCGCCGAGGACAACGCGCTCAAGGCGACCGCGTGGCTGGCCAAGCCCGCGGTGCTGCCCGGCTACATCGGCGACCCCAAGGACACCTTCTACGCCGGCTCCTACGCCAAGCTCGCCCTGGCCGCGCAGGTCCGCGGCGAGGACCCGACCGCGTTCGGCGGCGTGGACCTGATCGCCGGGTTGGAGTCGCTGCTCACCGCGTCGGGCCGGTTCTCCGACAAGTCGCCCTACCCCGGCGACTACAGCAACGGCTTCAGCCAGTCCCTCGCCGTCCTCGCGCTGGAGCGGCACGGCACCGCGCCCACGGCCGCCGTGGACTACCTGGCGAAGAGCGCCTGCCCCGGCGGCGGGTTCCCGCTGGAGCTGGAGGCGGCCACGTGCGTGCCGCAGGTCGATGCGACCGCTATGGCCGTCCAGGCCCTCCTCGCCGTCAACCCGGCCGAGCGGGCCGCCGCCGACCCGTCCGAGGACGCCGCCGCCGACCCGGCCAAGCTCGCCGACCCGGCCAAGGTCGCCGCCGCCGGCGTGAAGTGGCTGGTCGAGCAGCAGCAGGCCGACGGCGGGTTCATCGACGTGCTGCAGAAGGGTGACGCGGGCACCACGACCAACGCCAACACCACCGGCCTGGCCGCGCAGGCGCTGCGCGTGGCGGGCTCGACGGCCGCCGCGGACAAGGCGGTCGCGTACCTCAAGGCGCTCCAGGTCGGCTGCGGCGACGCCAACGCGGGCGCGATCGCCTACGACGCCAAGGGCTTCTCCCCGGCCAACGCCAACCGCGCCACGTCGCAGGCCGTGCTGGGCCTGGTGGGCACCGGTTTCGCCACCCTGACCTCGGCGCGGGCGAAGGCCGCCGCGCCCGTGCTCGACTGCACCGCCCCGACCACGGACGTCGGCGCTCCGCCCACCCCGGACGCCCCGGCCGGCCCGCAGGCGCAGCAGCCCGAGGTGCTGGCCCGCACCGGTGTGCCGGTCGCGCCCGCGCTGTGGCTGGGCACGCTGTTCGTGGTGGCCGGCGCGTTGGCGCTGGTGCTGGCCCGCCGCCGCGTCGCCCCTGTTCGCCGATGAAGGTCTTCTCGCCGCCGGTCGCCCGCCGGTTGTCCGCGCCGCTGGTGGCGCTGGGGTTGGTGCTGCTCGGCGCGCCCGTCCCGGCGTCGGCGGCGGGGTGTTCCGGTGTGACCGTGGTCGTGGACTTCGGGTCGTTGGGCGGCGGTGTGCGGACCGGGTGCGCTTCGGGTGACCCGGCCAGCGGGTTGGCGGCGCTGGGCGGGGCGGGGTTCGCCTTCGACCTGGCCAGCCGGCAGCCCGGGTTCGTGTGCCGGATCAACGGGGCTCCCGCGAGTGATCAGTGCGTGAACGCCGCGCCGAACACGGCCTACTGGTCCTACTGGCACGGCACGCCCGGCGGGTCGTGGAGCTACAGCAGTGCCGGCGCGTCGGGGTACGACCCGAAGCCCGGCGGTGTCGAGGGATGGGCGTTCGGCGCGGGCGGCCAGCCCGGCATCGCCCCGCCCGCTCCCGAGCCCCAACCCCAGCCCCAACCTCAGCCACAGCCGCAACCCCAGCCGCAGCCGGAGCCGCCGGGCCAACCCGCGCCGAACCAGCCGGGAGCAGGCCGGCCGGGGGCCGCGCAGCCGACCGGGCAGCCGGGCGGCACGAGCGCGGTCGAGCCGACGCCGGTCCCCGGTGACTCCGCGACGCCGAGCCCGACCTCCACCTCCGCGAGCGAGGCCGGGCAGCCGACCAGTCCCGGTGCGGCGTCGGCGAGCGTGGTGCCGACCGCCGGGCAGTCGTCCGAGGGCGGTGGCGTGCCGGTCGGGTTGATCGTCGGGATCGGCGTGATGGCCGCGTTGGGCGCGGCGAGTTGGTGGGTCGCCCGGCGGCGGGCCGAGTCGGCCGGCGGCAGCGGTTCGTGAGTGGGGCCGTGCACCCCGGCGCGTGGTGGCTGTGGGCGTTGGGGTTGGCGGTCGTCGCGAGTCGGGCCACCAACCCCGTCGTGCTGGGCCTGGTCGTCGCGGTCGCCGGGTTCGTCGCCGTCACCTGCCGCGAGGACACCCCGTGGGCGGACTCCTACGGCGTGTTCCTCAGGTTCGGCCTGGCCGTGCTGGGTGTCCGGGTCCTGTTCCACGTCTTCTTGGGCGGGGTGGACGGGCCGACCGTCCTGCTGGACCTGCCCGAGGTGCCGCTGCCGGACTGGGCGCGCGGCATCCGGCTCGGCGGTCCGCTGACCGCCGAGGGCCTGGTCTTCGCGCTGTGCCAGGGCCTGCAACTGGCCACCCTGCTGTGCTGTGTGGGCGCGGCCAACGCCCTGGCCAACGCCAAGCGGCTGCTGCGGTCGCTGCCCGCCGCGCTCTACGAGGTCAGCGTGGCGGTCGTGGTGGCGATGACCGTCGCGCCGCAACTGGTCGCCAGCGCGCGGTCGGTCCGGCGGGCGCGGGCGTTGCGCGGTGACGTCGTGCGCGGTGTGCGGGCGGTGAAGCTGCTGCTGGTGCCGGTGCTGGAGGACGCGTTCGAGCGGTCCCTGGTCCTGGCGGCGGCGATGGACTCGCGCGGTTACGGCCGCAACGCGGGCCTGCCCACCCGGACCCGCGTGCTGACCGGGTTCCTGGTGCTGGGCGGCCTGCTCGGGCTGTGCGTCGGCGCCTACGCGCTGCTGGACGACGGCGCCGCCGGCTTCTCGATGCTCGCGGTGGGCACGGCGCTGGCGGCGGCCGGGCTGTGGACGGGGTCGCGCCGCGTGCGCCGCAGCCGGTACCGGCCCGACACGTGGGGGCGGCGGGAGGCGCTGGTCGTCGCGTCCGGGCTGGTCGCGGCGGTGACGGCGGTCCTGGGGCCGGACCTGGTCATGCCGACCGTCCCGTTGACCGCGCCCGACCTGCCGCCGCTGCCCGCGCTGGGACTGCTGTGCGCGCTCGCGCCCGTGCTGATCGCCGATCGGAAGAGGCCATGATCCGGTTCGAGGACGTCACCTTCACCTACCCCGGCGCGCCCGCCCCGGCGCTGTCCGGAGTGGACCTGGAGGTGCCCGAGGGCGAGCTGTGCCTGGTCGTGGGCCGGACCGGGGCGGGCAAGTCCACCCTGCTGCGCGCGGTCAACGGCCTGGTCCCCCACTTCACCGGCGGCGTGCTGGGCGGCCGGGTCCTGGTCGACGGCCGCGACACCCGCACCCACCCGCCCCGCGACCTCGCCGACGTGGTGGGCCTGGTCGGGCAGGACCCGCAGGCCGGGTTCGTCACCGACTCGGTCGAGGAGGAGCTGGCGTACTCGATGGAGTCGCTGGGCCTGCCCAACCCGGTGATGCGCAAGCGCGTCGAGGAGACCCTGGACCTGCTCGGGCTGGCCGACCTGCGCCACCGGCCGCTCACCACGCTCTCCGGCGGCCAACAACAGCGGGTCGCGGTCGGCGCGGCCCTCACCGCCCACCCCCGCGTGCTGGTGCTGGACGAACCGACCTCCGCGCTGGACCCGGGCGCGGCGGAGGACGTCCTGGCCGCCCTGCACCGCCTGGTGCACGACCTGGGCATGACCGTGCTGATCGCCGAGCACCGCCTGGAGCGGGTGGCCCAGTACGCCGACCGTGTGGCGTGGCTGTCGGCGGACGGCACGGTCGTCGCGGGCGATCCCGGCCCGGTGCTGGCCTCCGCGCCGGTCGCGCCGCCCGTGGTGCGGTTGGGGCAGTTGGCCGGGTGGGACCCGGTGCCGGTGTCCATCCGCGACGCGCGGCGGCGGGCCGGCGACCTGCGCGCCTCGCTCGGCACGCCGTCTCCGGCGGAGCCCGTGGCGGGGTCGCCGGTGGTGCGGGCGACCGACGTCCGGGTGCGGTACGGGTCGGTCGAGGCGGTTCGGGGCGTGTCGCTCGCGGTCGGCGCGGGTGAGCGGGTGGCGTTGATGGGGCGCAACGGGTCGGGCAAGTCCAGCCTGCTGTGGGCGGTGCAGGGCACCGGCAAGCGGTCCGGCGGCGAGGTGCTGGTGGAGGGCGTGGACCCGGCGTCGCTCAAGCCCGCGCCGCGCCGCCGCGCGGTCGGGTTGGTGCCCCAGCAACCCGGTGACCTGCTGTACCTGCACACCGTGGGCGCGGAGTGCGGGCAGGCCGACCGCGAGTCCGCGAAGCCGGCGGGCACGTGCCGCGCGCTGCTGGACCGGCTCGCGCCGGGCATCCCGGACGACCGGCACCCGCGTGACCTGTCCGAGGGCCAGCGGCTGGCGCTGGTGCTGGCGGTGGCGCTGACCCCGTCGCCGCGGGTGGTGCTGCTGGACGAGCCCACGCGCGGGTTGGACTACCCGGCGAAGACCAGGTTGGCCGAGGCGCTGGGCGAGCTGGCCGCCGCCGGGCACGCCGTGGTGCTGGCCACCCACGACGTCGAGTTCGTGGCCGAGTACGCGACCCGCGTGGTGGTGCTGGCCGACGGCGAGGTCGTGGCCGACGGACCGACCGGTGAGGTGGTGACGGCGTCGCCGACGTTCTCGCCGCAGGTGGCGAAGGTGCTCGCGCCCGAGCCGTGGCTGACCGTCGCCGAGGTCGCGCACGCGTTGGCGGCCCGGTGAGCGTCCCGGTTCGCGCGCGGGCGGCCGTCGCCCTGGCCGGGTCGGCGGTGCTGGGCGTGGTCGCCTTCTGCTGGCCGTTGTTCGTCACGCCCGGGGCCGGCGGCGTGCGGTCCCCGTGGCTCTTCGCGCTGCTGTTGCCGCTGGTGCTGGCGGTGGCGCTGGCCGAGATCAGCTCCGGCGGGATGGACGCGAAGGCCGTGGCGGTGCTGGGCGTGCTGTCGGCGCTGGGCGCGGCGATCCGGCCGCTGGGCGCGGGGACGGCCGGGATCGAGACGGTGTTCTTCCTGCTCGTGCTCGGTGGGCGGGTGTTCGGGCCGGGGTTCGGGTTCGTGCTGGGCAACACGATGCTGTTCGCGTCGGCGTTGCTGACCGGCGGCATCGGGCCGTGGCTGCCCTACCAGATGTTGGCGTCGTCGTGGGTCGCCCTGGGGGCTGGTCTGCTGCCTCCGCTGCGGGGACGAGTCGAGTTGACGGTGCTGGCGGTCTACAGCGCGCTGGCGTCGCTGGTGTACGGGCTGCTGCTGAACCTGTCGTTCTGGCCGTTCGCGTTGAGCGCGGAGAGCACGAGCCTGTCGTACGTGCCGGGCGCGCCGCTGGTGGACAACCTGGTGCGGCTGGCCGGGTTCAGCGTGGCGACGTCGTTGGGGTGGGACATCGGGCGGGCGGTGACGACGGTGGTCCTGGTGTTGGTCACCGGTCCGGTGCTGCTGCGGACGCTGCGGCGCGCGGCCCGGAAGGCCGCGTTCGCCTGACCCGGTCAGGGTTTGGGCAGGGCGGCGGCGGTCTCGGCCAGGGCGTCGAGGACTTCCGCGGGCAGGTGACCGGTCGCGGCCTCCGCCTCGGCCACGGTGACCACCGCGCGGTCCTGGTCGGAGCCGTAGTTGTGGCCGTGGAAGGTGGTGGCGGGCAGGCCCAGGAGCGACGCGGGCAAGGGCGTGATGTCGCCGGTGGCGTGCCGGTCCACCAGGCGCTTGAACCCGCCGGCGTCGCGGGCGGTCGCGAAGCCGACCCAGACCACCGAGATCAGCGCGGTGCCGCCGGAGTCGTCCTCGACGGCGATGAGGATCCTGTCCATCGAGGTGCACCGGTGGCGCAGGAAGTACTCCCGGACCTGGCCGAACGACGACGTCACGCACTCGGCCCGCTGGAGGGCCGATCGGCGCTTCTCCCGCATGGCGAACCGCCGCCAGGCGGCGTCGGCGTCACCCCGTCGGGCGTCCTTGCGGCCCTCCGCCTTGCGCACCGACACGCTCTGGCCGCCGGTGGCGGCGCCGGTCAGCTCGCCGACCGTGCTCACCCCGACCCCGCCACCCAGCGCCCCGACCGCCACCACGCCCGCGAGCAGCACGGCCCCCGCGTTGCTCTTGTTCGCCGGGTCGCTGCCGCCTCCGGCTCCGCCGATTCGCCGTCCGTCCGCCACTCGGCCCCCTCCCCTGAGGGGAAAGGTCTAGCAAGCTCCCCCGGCGGGTTCTCCCGAAAAGGGCGGACACCTCAGCGGGATTCACGCCACCGGAGGTACTCCTCGACCGTGCGCACGCCGCCGTCCAGCACGGCCTCGTACAGCTCCAGGCTCCGGTACTGCGGGTAGTCCCGCTTGACGCGCAGGATCGCCGCCCGGGTCTCGGCGGTCAGCCGCGCCGGGAACGTGGCGACGTGCCGCAGGTCGGGCTGGCGGTCGGGCTCGTCCACGAACCAGACGTCCAGGTTCCACCCCTGCCCGTACGCCACGCCCAGGTACAGCCCGTCCGGGTAGTCCGGGTCGGTGTTCCAGCGGCCCGTGTCGTCGCGGATCTGCACGGTCCGCACGTCCGGGTGGTTCGCCAGGGTCGCGCCCAACGCCGCCACCGGGGCCATGTCGAGCTTCGGCACCACCACGGTGATGTCGATGTCCTGCCGCACCATCAGGCCCAGCGCGGAGCTGCCCACCCGCACGGGACGGCCCAGCGCGGACAGGGCCGGCACCAGGTCCAGCGCCGCGAGCACGTCCTCCGCCTGCGCCTGCAACTCGTCCTGCCTCGCCAGCAGGTCCATCGGATCCCCCCGGGTTCAGCGGCGGCGGGCCGCCACCAGGAAGGCCACGCCCAGCACGGACATCACCAACCCGATCGCGTAGGCGCTCCGGTAGCCGAACACCGCCGACAGCGCCAACAACGGACCGGACAGCATGCCGCTGACCTTCATCGTATTGGTGTACAACGTCGTAGCGTAGCCGGGCCGGTCCGGTGCGATGTCCTGGAAGAACGAGATGCCCACGCCCATCACGGCGGAGATCACCGTCGCGTGCAGCAGCTGCGCGGCCAAGACCTGCCACGTCGCCGTGGTCATCAGCATGACCGCGTAGTAGGCCAGCGCGACGGCACCACCGGCCAGGACGATGCGCCGCAGATCGACGCGCATGCCCAACGCGCCGAGACCGAGCATCAGCGGGATCTCCAACGCCGCGCACAGGCCGAGCACGAGCCCCGCGTCGGACGTCGAACCGTGCAGGACGTCGGCGATGAACAACGGCATCGCGATCACGCCCAACTGCGACGCCCCCTGCAACAGGGTGAACGCCACCGCCGCGAACGCGATGTCCCGGCGCAACCCGCCCCCGCCGCCGGCACCGCGGGTCGCCTCGTCCAGCCCCGGCTCGTCCAGCAGGAACGCCGTCACGCCCGCGCCCAGCAGGCAGATCACCGCCGCCGCGCCGAACAGGCCGACGAACCCGCTGACGTCGATCAGCAACGCCGCCAGCGGCGGTCCGCCCACCCACGACACCGACATCATGGTGCGCAACGCGCTGATCGCCAGCGGCGCACGGGTCGAGCCACTGCGTTCGAGCACCTGGCGGGCGTACGCGAACAACTGCGGCATCAGCACCGACGCCACCGACAGCAGGGCGATCGACACCACCAACAGCAGCCAGTAGTTGCGCACCACGGCGAACAACGCATATCCGGTGGCACCGGCCAGCGACGCGACGACCATGAGGTTGCGCCGCACCGCCCGCGCGTCCGACAGCCGCCCGATGAGCGTGCTGACCACCAGCGACGACATCGCCCCCGACAGCAGGAACGCCCCCGTCGCGAACGGGCTCGCCCCCAGCTCCTTCACCAGGAACAACGACAGGAACGGGAACGCCAGCGCGTACCCCACGCCCGTCAACAGGCTCACCGCCAGCAACGGGACGAACGGGCGACCGGGTGCGGTGGGAGCGCTCACATGAGCCATGGCACCCATCATCGTCGCCCACCCGGACACCGGCGAAACGGATTTCCGACCCGTGGGACGACTTGCGGGGATCACACGGCCGTGGCCGCGAGCACCGCCATGTCCAGCGGCAGCGGCCGGATCTCGTCCAGTCGGAAACCGTTGGCCGCCAACAGGTCCCGGTACTCGGTGGGCGTGCGCTCGCGGCCGTGGACGTTGTTGACCATCATGTGCACGTCCCACGCCAGCGGGAGTTCCTCCAGGTGGGTCTCGGGCACCGGCCGTTCGACCACCACCAGTCGCGCGCCGGGCGCGGCGGCGGCGCGGATGCCGCCCAGGATGGTCGCGCACCGCTCGTCGTCCCAGTCGTGCAGGATGCGCGAGAGCAGGTACACCGCGCCGCCGGCGGGCACCGGGTCGCGGAAGAAGTCGCCGGGCACCAGGGAAACCCGGTCCGCGCAGCCGAACCGGGACAGCACGGCCCGCGCCGGGTCCATGACGTGCGGCCGGTCGAACAGGACGCCGCGCAGGCCCGGCGCGCAGCCCAGCACGTACCCCAGCAGGTGGCCGTCACCGCCCGCGACGTCCACGACGACGCCCTCGGCGGGCAGGTCCAGCGCTTCCGGCACGATCTTGAGGAAGCTCGTCCCGGCCGCCATCGCGCTCTCGAACAGCCGGGCGTCGGCCGGGTGCGCGGCGAAGTGGTCGAACGGGTCGGCCCCGAACACGCGGGTGAACGCCGACTCGCCGGTGCGCACGGTGTGCTCCAGCGCCGAGAACGACCGGTAGAACAGCCCGCCGTACAGCCGCGCCAGGTCCCGCTGCGACCCCTCGACGCCACCGCGCAGCAACGCGCCGGTCTCGGTCAGCACCCACCCGTCCCGGTCCAGCGCGAACACGCCCAGCGCCGCCAGGTACCGCAGCACGCGCCCGAGGTTGTCCGCCCGCGCGCCGCAGGCCGCCGCGAGGTCGGCGGTCGTGCGCGGCCCGTCGGCCAGCAGGTCCGGCACGCCCAGTTCCGCCACCACGGCCAGCGACCGGGTCCGCCACGCGCCGCTCATCAGCCGCAGCAGGTCCCGCCGGGGCCGGTCGGGGCGGCCCAGGTGCCTGCGCAGCAACGATTCCCGGTGACCCGGCACGGTCAACTCCATGCGCCGCGCGCCCCGCAGGTACAGCACGGTGACGTCCTCGTGCTTGTTGTACCCGCCGCCGTCGGGCGTGAGGCCCGCGTCGGCCAGGTGCTCGTAGACGCCGCGCAGCACCACGTCGTCGTCGGTGGCCGCCCGGAAGGCCAGGTGCTCCTCGTCGCCGGGCACGTCCGGGAAGTCCCCGCACAGCACGAACACCTCGACCTCGCGCGGTCCCGCGCCGACCACGGCGTGCACGATCCGCACGTCGAGGTCCTCCCGGCCCAGCCGCTGCGCCAACCGGTCGCGCACCACCACGCTGGGCACCGGGTCGCGCGGACGCAAGCCCAGCCGCACCAGGTCCGCCACGACGGCGTCCACGTCGGGCGCGACGACCAGCAGCGCGCCGTGCGCGAAGTCCAGGTGGCGGACCAGGTCCAGGCCCGGTAAGACCGCGTCCAGCGCCTCCCGCGTGCCGGTCCGCCCGATGAAGGCGACGGTGTCGGCGACGCGGCGGGCGTCGCGTTCGCACAGACCCGAAAAGGACATGGCGGTACCCTTCCCCCAGTCGTGAGCCGGTCCCCGTCTCCCCAGCCGGGACGGGACCCGCGGTCGAGCGTACGGCGGATTCAGCGCGCCGTGGCGGCCGATTCCGGGTGCTTCTCCACGTCGCACCACCGGACCAGGCCGGCGATGCGCGGCTGCCCGTCGTGCCGCCATTCCAGCCCGGCGCGACTCATCTCGCCGGGCGCGGCGATCCGGCTGGCGCCGAGGCGGGCCAACTCCTCGGCGGCGCGCCAGAACTCCTCCCCCACCGCGCCGAGGCCGACGTTCTGCAGGTGCTTGGCGTACGGGCGCATCAGGTCCACGGCGGTGGCCACGTCCGGGACCGCGACGATCCGCGCGACCCGGTTGCCCGCGCCGCTGAGCGGCAGCAGGGTGTCGTCCAGCACGACCGTCCACTCCAGACCGTCCGCCGCCCACACCTCGCCGGTCGCCGAACTCGCCGCCCGCCACTCCGCGACGATCCGGCGGTGCTGCAACACGGTCGCGTCCTGTTCGCCGACCGTCCCGGGTGGACAGTCGGCGGCGGCGCGGCGCATGGCGTCGGCGACGTGCTCGGCCACCGCCCGCGCGTGCCGCCGGTCCACCAGGTACACCTGGGGCGACAGGCAGGCGTGCTGGTCGAAGTCGCTGCAGTCGGCGGCGATCCGGCGCGCGACCTCGGCGGGGCCGTGCAGGCGGGAGTAGGCGTCGCTGACGATGCCGAAGGACAGCTTGTGGCCGTGCTCCTCGTAGACCTGGTGCGGCGCGACCCGGGCGCGGATGGCCGCGCACGCCTGGTCGCTGCCGTAGGCCACGACGGCGTCGGCCTGCTCCAGCGCGGCGGACAACGTGGCGTCGTCGTCACGGCTCCAGTAGGTGGCCAGCACGGCGTCGGCCAGCACGGGCTCGACCTCGTGCAGGGAGCGCAGGAACGCGGCGGTGAAGTTGGGTTCCTTGGCCGGGATCTTGGCGATCAGGGCGGACTTGACCAGCAGGGCCCGCACCAGCGACCGCGCCGGCAGGCCGGGGACGTTGCCGGAGAACACCGCGAGCGTGACGCGCGGCCCGATCGCCCGCGTGCCGCCGCGGAAGCCGTCGAGCACCTCCGGGTCGCCCAGTTCGCGTTCCAGGGCGGCGAGCAGGGAGCCGGTGCGCAGGTTGCCCAGTTCGGCGTCCAGGGCGCGGTCCACGGTCTCCTCGGACATGCCGGTCACCGTGGCGGCGTCGGCGACCACGCGGCGGCGGTGCGGGAAGTCGCGTTTGGCCCACCGCTCGGCGACGGCGTCGATGGCCGCCACGATCCGCCGCACGGGCAGGTCGCGCAGCCGTTCGTGGGCGCGCCGCAGGCCTTCCCCGGCGACCGCCCAGTCCACCGGGCGCGCGCCGGGCCACTCGTCCTCGCCGGAGGACAGGGTGAAGGTCTCGGTCTCCCCCATGCCGTCGGGGATCCAGGACACCGCCACGTCAGCGCCCTCCCGTCAGCTCGTCCAGCGAGAGGGAGCAGCCCCGGCTGGTGCTGCCGGCGATGCGGCCGGCGATCGCGACGCCGTCGCGGTGGGCGATGCCCAGGTCGCCGGTGAGCAGGACGTGCGGCCGGTCGAGCAGGCAGAGGTCGGTGATCTCCAGCAGGCCCCGGCCCTCGGCGACGTACTCGCGGGTGCGGGGGTCGCGGACGCGGGGGCCGCCGAAGTGCTGCCACGCCTTGGGCCGTTCCCCCAGCGGCCCCACCGGTTCGTCGGTGGCGTCGTAGTGCTGGTTGGCCAGCTCGGTCATGCCGAAGATGTTGCCGAACCGCTCGACGCCGAACACGCGGCGCACCGCGTCGCGCAGGTCGTCCACCCGCATCACGCGGGAGCGGCCCTTGAACCCGCCGCCGTCGAACATGCGCGAGCCGGGCGGTAACTCCCAGCGCCGGCCCTCGGCCTCCAGCCGGTCGCAGATGTTGACGTAGGCGAAGCTCGCGCCGACCATCACCACCGGCACCCCGTCGGCGACGGCGCGGTCCAGCGCGCGGGCGAGCAGGTCGTAGTCCACACCGTCCGCGCCGATGACGGAGGCGCTGTAGTCGGGGTCGCCGCACTCCTCGCGGATGCGGGCCATGTCGAACGCGATCGCCATGTCCGGCGCGGCCTGCTCGCTGGGCGCGAACACCACCACGGCGGGCTTCACCGGGTCCGGGACCAAGCTGCGGCGGGCGTGGGCCCGCACGGCGATCCCCTTGAGCGCCAAGCCGAGTTTCGTGTAGCGGACGCGCCCGCGCACGGCGCCGGTGGTGCCGCTGGTGCGGAACTCGCGCACGGCGGGTTCGTCGGGGAACAGGTGCGGCCCGCCGTCCTTGTAGGCGTCGGCGGGGATGCCGACCCCGGTGCCGACCTGCTTCCAGTACCGCGCGACCTCCGGCGAGTTGGCCACCGCCAGCTCGACGAGCTGGTCGTGCAACGCCTCCGGGTCGCCCTGCCGGTCGGTCGCCAGCAGCGCCAACCGTTCGAACAGCCGGTGGACGTGCGGGTCGTCGTGGGCAACGGTCATCGATGCGCCTCCATGCTCGGTCATGGCACCCCGACGTGGAAAATCGGGTGGAAGGTGTGACACATCCCCAGGTCGGGTGCTCCCTTGCACCCGCTGTGCCATCCCGGCCGGGCAGCGACTCGGGCACGCTAGCAACGTGAGCGGTCGTCCAACAAGGAACGTCGCCTGATCGCACTACCCCTGTCCCGGCGGGGGATCGCTCACGAAGAACTGGTGATGACGGCGAACCGCGCGCCGAACGGGTCCGCCAGCCAGGCCATCCGACCGACGCCCTCGTAGTCCGCGGCGGGCATGACGACCGTGCCGCCCGCCGCGGTGGACCCCGCCACCGCGGCGTCGGTGTCGGCGACCTCGATGTAGGGCAGCCAGTGCGGGTGGTGTCCGGGTCGCAGCGGCGCGACGCCGCCGAAGGAGGCGTCCTCGTGGCCGCCGGCCGGGGTGAAGACGGTGTACCGGCCCTCGGCCATGGGCATGTCGGTGGCGTCCCAGCCCAGGACGGCGCGGTAGAAGGCACGGGCGGTGTCCGGTTCGGGGCTGTGCAGCTCGGTCCAGGCCAGCGAGCCGGGTTCGGTGACCAGTTCCAGGCCGGGGTTCTCGCCGGGTTGGAACGCGGCGAACTCCGCGCCGCCGGGGTCGGTCAGCTGCACCAGCCGCCCGCCGCCGGGGACGTCGACCGGTTCCAGCCGCACCCGCCCGCCGGCCTCCCGGGCGGCGCGGGCCGTGCTGTCCACGTCGGGCGAGTGGAAGTAGATCGTCCAGGCGGAGGACGCGCCGTCGTCCAGCGTCCCGACCGCGCCGACGGTCTTGTTCCCGTGCAGGAACAGGGCGTACTCGCCGCCGGGCGCGAAGCCGCGCGCCTCCCAGCCGAACACCGCGGTGTAGAAGGCGGCGGTGCGCTCCACGTCGGGGCTGCCGACGTCGAGCCAGTTGGGCGTGCCGGGCGTGGCGTTCGTGGTGAGCACGGTGCACCTGCCGGGTGGTGTGGTGTCCGGGGCGGCACCACGCTAGCGCCGCCGGCCGGGGCGGGCATCCGGAAAGCGCCCTCGCGCGGCACGGTGGCCGGTGTCGTGGTCACGCGTCACCCACCCACCTGGCCCAACTACGCCAAGCGGGTGTTTTCACCGGTTGATCTCGCTCGGAGGGGTGAACACGCAGCGTTGTCGAAAGATTCGACGCCGACCGGTTCCGCACGCGGGACCGGGAGCAATTGTGGGAGCGCTCCCAACGCATTCGGTGACAATTCCGCGTGAAGTGGAGTCGAGAATCGCCCGCCTGGCAGAACCCGAGGTCTCCGCACTTTTGCGGCCCCTGTGGGCGGTCCGGCCATTCCTACCATAACGATGTCACCGGTCGGGCTAACGCGGCCCCGCACATCGCGATATTCGCGCTATGGGGAGTGATTCCACGCCGGCAGTACGACTCGCACCCCATGCCCACTGGATGCAAACCACCAGCCACCTGGAGTGCCGGATGAACAGCCGAGTGGTCGAACTCGAATCCGTCCTGTCGCACGCCACGCCCGACCGTCGCCAGGCCCAGCACCTGGCGGTCGAACTGGCCGACACCCTCGACGCCACCACCGCCCGGCGGCACCTGGACCGCCTGCTGCGCTGCGTGACCGCGTTGACCCGGATCGGTTCGGCCGAGGCGGGCGAGGAACTCCTGGACGCGATGCTCGACCTGGTCGAGCCGGGCAGCGACGAAGCCTCGAAGGTGCGCGACCAGCGCGCCTTGGTCGCCGTCGCGCGCCGGACCGACACCGCCGGACCCGCCGTCCCGATCCCCCACCCCGCTCACCCCCGAACCACCCCACCGACGCCGCACACGCCCAGCCCCCGCCGCCCCGACTCCCCCACCCACACCGCGCCACACGCCACCGCGCCACACGCCACCGCGCGCCCGGCGGCACCGGCGGCCCGAATCGGCCACGAGACGACCGCCCGCCACCACGACCCGGCCGCGGGCGGCACCGCGCAGCCCTACCGCCGCGCCACGGACCCGGCCCAGCCGCACGACCGCGCCGCCGCGCAGCCCTACCAGCGCACACCCGCCACGGCCCAGCCGCACGAGCACGCCACCGCCCGGCCGCACGAGCGCACCGCCGACGCCACCGCGCTGACGCGGGCCCCGCAACCCCACCCCCGCACCACCAACGGCCGGCCGGTCGAGCGCGCCGCGCACCCCTTCGGCCACGCCGCCGCCCGTCAGCACCTGCCCCACGGCACGGCCGGCCTGGCGGCCATCGGGGTCGTGCCCTCCTCCGGCACCCCCGACCTCCTCGCCACCCCCGCCGGCGCGCTGCCCGTCCTGGAAGCGGAGCTGCGGCGGGCCACCGCCGCGTTCGGCGCGGACGACCAGCGCACGATCGCCGCGCTGGTGAACCTGATGTCCTCGCGGTTCCAGGACGCCCGCGACCGGGGCAGCGCGGACGAGGCCCAGACCGCCGTGGACGACCTGCGCGAAGCCTGCGACCGGGCGATCACCGCCCTGGGCCCGCACCACCCCAAGGCCCTGGTCGCCCGCTCGAACCTGGCCTCGGCCGAGTTCGAGCTGGCCCGCGTGCGCCGCGCCGCCGGGCAGACCCAGCTCGCCCTGCCCGCCCTGCGCGCCGCCGCGGACACCGCGTTCGCCCGGCTCGGCCCGGACGACCCGCACACCCTGGTCGCGCAGTCCAACCTGGCCGCCGCCGAGCTGGAGGTCGCCCGCGTCGAGGGCGCGCACACCCAGGCCCGCCGCGCGATGGACACCGTCCGCACCGCCGCCGCCCGGGTCGCGTCGGTGCACGGCGCGGACCACCCGGCGGCCCGGCTGATCGCCCACCAGCTGCGCGCCTGCGAGACCCACGCGATGGACCCGGGCGCGAGCCTGGAGGACGTCCACGTCCCGGTGGACGAGGCCGCCCGCCTGCTCAGCCGCACCCGCCCCGCGATCCCGCTGACCCGCAGCCCCGTGCCGCACCGCGTGTCCGCCCCCTACGGCCCGGTCAACACCGACCCGCAGTGGCCCGCGGCCAGCCTGCTGGGCCGGCTGCGCGACCACACCCGCCAGGAGCTGCTCACCATCGGCACGGTCGTGCGGTACGCGGGCGAGCGGGAGCTGATCGAGCAGGACGCCCGCGACACCCACGCCTACCTGCTGCTGGACGGCATGGTGAAGGTGCAGGTCACCGACGAGGCCGGGGACACCGCCGTGCTCGCGGTCCGGGTGGCGGGCGACCTGGTCGGCGAGATGGCCGCGCTGGACCACAAACCCCGCTCCGCCACCGTCGTGACCTGCGGAGACGTGGTGGCCAAGCTGATCACCAGCGCGGAGCTGACCGCGTTCATGCACCGCCACAACGACATGTTCGTGGAGCTGATCGGCGTCATCGACGACCAGCTGCGCTGGGCCAACCAGCGCCGCCGGGACTTCCTGTCGCACTCGGCCGCCGAACGGGTCGCGCGGGTGCTGGCCGAGCTGGTCGGCTCCTACGGCCGGGAGGAGCGCGGCGGCTGGACGCTGGGCATCCCGCTGACCAAGGTCGAACTGGCCTCGATCGCCGGCATGAAGCCGCGCACCGCGGAGAAGGCGTTCAGCGACCTGCGCAAGGCCGGGGTGGTGATCAGCCACTACCGCCGTGACGTGCTGGTCCCCGACCTGGACCACCTGCGCAGGTTCGCCCGGATGACGTGATCTGATCACCGCGGTCACACCCGGGCGGCGGCGTCCGTCAGGGAGGTGGCGGCACAACGTGATCGGAGGAAGTCGACCGTGGACGACACCACTTCCCTGGCGGAGCGCTTCGACGCCCACCGGGGGCACCTGCGCTCGGTGGCCTACCGGGTGCTGGGTTCGGCGAGCGAGGCGGAGGACGCCGTCCAGGAGGCGTGGCTGCGGTTGCGGCGCTCGGACGCCGACGGGATCGCCAACCTCGGCGGGTGGCTGACCACGGTCGTGGGCCGGGTGTGCCTGGACATGCTGCGGTCGCGCTCGGCGCGGCGCGAGGACCCGCTGGACGAGTTCGTGCCCGAGGCGGTCTCCGGCGACGACCCCGAGCACGAGGCGGTGGTGGCCGACTCGGTCGGGATCGCGCTGCTGGTGGTGCTGGAGACGCTGACGCCGGCCGAGCGGCTGGCGTTCGTGCTGCACGACCTGTTCGGGGTGGCGTTCGAGGAGATCGCGCCGATCGTCGGGCGCACCCCGGCCGCCGCGCGCCAGCTCGCGAGCCGGGCGCGGCGGCGGGTGCGGACGGGGTCGCCCGTGCCCGACGACCTGAGCCGGCAGCGGGAGGTGGTGGACGCGTTCATGGCCGCCGCGCGCGGGGGCGACTTCGACGCGCTGCTGGCCGTGCTGGACCCGGAGGTCGTGCTGCGGGTCGACTTCGGCGCGCTCAAGCCGGAGCGGCCCGTGGTGCGCGGCGCGGCGGCGGTGGCGGGCCAGGCGCTGGCGTTCCGCTCCGCCTCGCGCGAGGGCCGGCACGTGCTCGTCGACGGCGGCCTGGGCGTGCTGTCGTCGGAGCGGGGCGTGCCGGTGTCGCTGCTGGGCATGACCGTGTCGGGCGGCCGGATCGTCGCGATCGACATCCTGGCCGACCCGGCCCGGGTGCGGGACCTGGAGCTCATCGAGCTGGACTGAGCCAGCCGTCCAGGGTCGCGTTGCGGAACTTGCCGGCCGGGTCGAGGGCGGCGCGCAGGCGGGCGAACCGGGGCAGCCCGGGGTAGTCGCCGGGGTGGGTGGACAGCTTGCCCCAGTGCGCCCGGGGCCGCCACGGCGCCAGCGCGTCCTCGATCCGGGCGAGTTCGGCGTGCACCGCGTCGTCCTGCCGCCAGGTGAAGTGGAACGCGGCGCCGGCCCGGCCGGAGGTGGGGCTCAGCCACTGCTCGTCGGCGGCGACCGTGCGGATCTCGGAGGTGAGCAGGAGGTCGCCGAAGTCCAGCCGGGCCAGGGCGGCGAGCGCGGCGGCGGCGTGCTCGCGCGGCACGAAGTACTCCGACTGCAGCTCGCGGCCGACGCTGGGGGTGAAGTCGGCGCGGAAGTGCGGCAGCCGCTCGTGCCACGGGCCGGGTTCGCCGAGCTGGGCGGTGCAGTGGTGGGCCGGCTGGCCGGGGACGGGGTGCAGCGGCGCGGTGGCGTCGTGGCCGCCGGTCCAGGCCAGGTCGGCGGGCGGGTCGCCGACGCGTCGCTTGACCCACACGCGGGCGGTGCCGTCCCAGGTGGTGAAGGCGCTGACGCTGTGGGCGGCGGCGAACACGTCGTCGAACCGCTCGACCAGCGCGGCCAGCGGCACGTCGGCCACGACCCGCTGCTCGACGTCGAACGTCGGCACCACGGCCAGTTCCAGCGCCACCACCACGCCGAGCGCGCCCAGCGACACCACCACGCCGTCGAAGTCGGGTTCGCCGCGCCGGTGGGTCACCAGGTCGCCGTCGGCGGTGACCAGGTCCAGCGACCGGACCAGGTCGGCGAGGGTGCCGACGCCGTCGCCGGAGCCGTGGGTGCCGGTGGCGACCGCGCCCGCGACGGTGACGTGCGGCAACGATGGCAGGGCGGGCAGCGCGAACCCCTTGGCGTGCAGGCGTTCGGCGAGGCCGGCCAGCCGGGTGCCGCCGCTCACCCGGACCGTGTCGGGGCCCAGCTCGAACACCTCCGGCAACGCGTCGAGCCGGATGAGGGTGCCGGTGGTGTCGGCGACCCGGCTGAACGAGTGGCCCGCGCCCAGCACGTGCGCCCGGTTCGCGGCGGCCACCACCCGCCGGACGTCGTCGACGGAGGTCGGGGACTCGACGCGGTCCGCGGTGAAGGTGAAGCTGCCCGCCCAGTTCGTGGTCACCCGCGCGATTCTGCCGGGCCCTCCCGGTCCAGCGGACCCCACTCCCGGGCGTGGGCGGCGACCAGCTCCTCGCACTCGGCCAGGGCGTCGTCGCCGATCCAGGCCAGCGGTTCCCGGCACTCCACCAGCGGCTCGTTGTCCGGGCCGCGCCCGGCCTCCTTGCCGATGAGCACCCACGGCCGCACGCCGGGACCGCGTTTGTGCTGGAGGTGGCGGTAGTCGTGCAGGCGGCGGGCGACCCACAGCCGCAGCGACCGGTCGCCCCACCACGGTTCGACGGCCAGCGGGTTGGCCGACAGGCCCGGCAGGCGCACGCCGGTCAGCCCGTCGCGGCTCTGCCGGCCCTCGTCCGCGTCCGGGCCCTGCGACCAGCGCACGAAGAGGTGGTCGCCGTGTTCGGTGAGCAGGTCGACCACCTGGTCGAGGGTGGCCAGGGTGCGCATCACACGGGCTCCATGCCGCCGGCGTCGTCGCGCGGCACCGACTCGTCGGGCTCGGTGTTGGGTTGGTTGACCTGCTCGTCGGCGACGGTCGGCCGGGTGTGCTCCTCGGCGAAGTCGGGTTCCTCGGGTTCGGGTGTGGTCATGGCGGGGGGATATCCCGTCGCCGGCGGTTCGAACCCGTCGGGCGCGGGGTACGCGGTGACCATGGGCCATGACACGGTGACGGCGCGGCACTCCCTGTGGACGACGGACCAGGACGAGTTCCCTCGGGCGGGTGACGGCCACTTCGACGTGGTGGTGATCGGCGGCGGGATCACCGGGGTGACGACCGCGTTGCGGTTGAAGGAGGCGGGCGTGTCGGTGGCGGTGGTCGAGGCCGACCGCGTGGGCGGTGGGGTCAGCGGCAACAACACCGCCAAGGTGACCGCTTTGCAGTCCACCGTGTACTCGACGATCGCCGACAAGCACGGCCAGTCCGCCGCGGCCGACTACGCCGCCGCGAGCGCGGCGGGGGTGGCGGAGGTGGCGCGCCTGGCCGTGCACTGCGACCTGCGGCGGGCCCCGGCCTACACGTTCGCGTTGAGCCCCGACGAACTGTCCGCCGTGGACCACGAGGCGCTGACCGCGGCGCGCGCCGGGCTGCCGGTGGACCGGGACCGGGGCGAGGGCATGGGCGTGCCGTTCGAGGTGTTCGCGGCGGTGCGGCTGGACGACCAGCTCACGCTGCACCCGGTCAAGTACGTGACGGGGCTGGCGCGGCGCATCCCGGGTGACGGGTCGGCCGTGTACGAGCACAGCCGGGTGACCCGGGTCGGTGAAGGTTCACCCTGCCGGGTGGTCACCGAGACCGGGACGCTGACCGCGGACCGGGTGGTGGTGGCGACGCACTACCCGTTCCTGGACCGGGGGCTGTACTTCTCGCGGTTGGAGCCGAACCGGTCCTACTGCGTGGCGGTGAAGCTGCGGTCGGGCGCGCCGCCGACCGGGTTGGCGATCAGCGCGGGCAGTCCTTCGTGGTCGTTGTCGGCCTACCGGGACCTGCTGATCGTGTGTGGACGGTCGCATGCGACCGGGGACTCGCCGGGTGACCCCTACGGCGAGCTGGAGGCGTTCGCGCGGCGGCACTGGGACGTCGGGTCGGTGACCCACCGGTGGTCGGCGCAGGACCCGTCGGCGTTCGACAAGTTGCCGATGATCGGGTCGTACACGCCCGGGTCGTCGCGGCTCTACGTGGCCACGGGGTTCATGAAGTGGGGGCTGTCGACGGGGACGTTCGCGGCGATGATCCTGTCCGACCTGCTGCTGGGGCGGGACAACCCGTGGGCCGAGCGGTTCTCGCCGCACCGGGTGTCGTTGAAGTCGCTGCCGGCGCTGGCGCAGATCAACGGGCGGGCGGCGGTGAGCTTCGTCGGCGACCGGCTGCGCACGTCGGACACCAAGTCGGCCCGGGACGTGCCGGCGGGGTCGGCGCGGGTGGTCGGTGACGCCGGGGTGTACCGGGACGAGTCGGGGGCGCTGCACGCGGTGTCGTTGACGTGCACGCACCTGGGGTGCCGGGTGCGGTTCAACGACGCCGAGCGGACGTGGGACTGCCCGTGCCACGGGTCGCGGTTCGGGGTGGACGGCGAGGTGCTGGAGGGGCCGGCGACCAAGCCGTTGGCCCGGCGTGAGGTGACCGACTGACGGCGGTCGGAACCCTTCGGGTGGATCTCTGCGTCTCAGCCGCCGGGAGGTCCCGGACATGCTGGGGTACGTGACGCTGGTCGGTGCCGTCGCCGCTGTGGTGGCGCCGTTGCTGTCGGGTGGTGCGGCCCGCTCCGACGTGGTCGATCCGACGGTGATCGGGTTGGCGGTCGGGGTGGTCGCGATGGCCGCGCTCGCCCGGGCGCGGGCCGCGCGGGTGGTGGCCGTGTGCGGCGCGGTCGCGGTGGCCGGCGGGTGCGGGTGGTTGCTGGCGGTGGACCTGGGCACCGGGCTGGCCGGGCCGCGGGTGCCGGTGCTGGCGGCCGGGGCGCTGGTCGTGGCGGTGGGTGCCGCGTGGTCCGCCGCCCGGCGCTCGGGGCCGGAACAGGCCGGGTCGGGGCGGTCCGGGTCGGGGCGGGTGGGGCTGGTCAGGGTGGTGGCGGCGGTGGTCGCGGTCGGGGTGGTCGTGGTGGCTCCGGTGGTGGCCGAGGGCGCGGTGGTGCGGTCGTCGCCGCGGGAGGCCCGGGGATTCGACGCGCCGGCGGTGGTGGAGCGGCCCGGTGGTGGGCAGTGGGCGTGGCAGCCGGGGGCCGCGGTGGTCGGGGTGGTCTCGGCGGGGCACGGGGTCGTGGTGGCGTTGGCCGACGGTTCGGTGGTCGCGTTGAGCGGTTCCGACGGGCGCGAGGACTGGCGGTACGGCCGGCGGGGCGCTCAGGTGGGCGCGTTGGCGGCCTCCGTGGACCGCAGGACGGTGGTGGCGACCTTCCGGACCGGGCGGGACACGCGCCGGCACCTGATGGTCGTGTTCGACGCCGACACCGGGCGGGTGCGGTTCGAGCGGTTGGTGCGGGCGGTGACCGCGGAGGTGGACGACATCGTGCCCGGCACCCGCACCCTGGCGTTGCCCGAAGGCGCCGGACTGACCGGGTACGACCTGGTCACGGGCGAGCGGCGGTGGCGGTGGTCGCCGTCGGACGGGTGCGCCGCCCCGTACGTGCGAGCGGTGCGCGGCCGGTCGACGGCGTTCGCGGTGGAGGAGTGCGCGGACCGGCTCGTGGTCGTGGCGTTGGACGAGGTGACCGGCGAGCGGCGCTGGGAGCACCGGGTGCCGTTGGCTGGTTCGGGTGGTGAGCGGCGGGACGTGCACCTCAAGGGCACGCCGGACGGGTCGGCGGTGTCGGTGCGGGTGGTGACGGCGGATGTCGCGCCGGGTGCGGTCACGGACGGGGTGTTCGACGCGGACACCGGGGCGTTGTCGGCGCGGCCGGCCCGGGAGTCTCCCCCGGACGATCCGGCCTGTGCCGGCCGGCGCACCCAGGTGACCACCGCGACGACGTACTTGCGGGTGTGCGACGACAACGGCCGTGAGCTGACCGTGGTGACGCAAGGGTTGGACGGGTCGGCGGTGACCCGGACGCCGGTCCGGCTGGACGGTTCGGGGTCGCCGGCGCAGGTGCACCTGGTGCCCGCGCCGGGCGCGGTCGTGGTGGCGCGCAGCGCGTTCGGCGGCACGCCCGCGCCCGTGGTCGGTCTGACGGGGCCTTGATCAGGTCAGGCGGGTGCTGATCGCCAGGCGGTTGAACGCGTTGGTCACCAGGCTGACCCAGATCAGGCTCTGGGTTCCGGGTTCGCCGTGGTCGCGGATGGCGGCGGTCAGGACCTGGTCGGGGACCCGGCCCTCGTGGACCAGGGTGACCGCCTCGGCCAGGGTGAGCGCGGAGCGTTCGGCCGGGGTGAACAGCGGGTGGGTGTGGTGGTCGGCGACCACGTCCACGCGCCGCTCCCCCGCCTCCAGCGCCTGGCGGGTGTGCAGGCGGATGCAGTAGGTGCAGCCGTTGAGCTGGGAGCAGCGCAGCCGGACCAGTTCCAGCAGGCCCACCGGCAGGGGGCTGTCGGCGTCCACGGCCTTGGACAGGGCGACCAGGGCGTGGTAGCCGGGGCCGGCCAGGGGGTCGAGGGTCATGGGGTTCCTCCGTGGCGTTCGGCGGCCAGTCGGGTGAGGGTGCGCAGGCAGACCTTCCCGGTGTGCGCCACCGGGAACTCGGGCAGCACGAGCAGGTACTCGGGCAGCTTGTGCGGGGTGACGCCCTGGTGGTGCGCGAGGAACGACGTGAGCTGGGGCAGGTCCGGCGGCGGGTGGCCCTGGCGGGGGCGGACGCAGGCGCACAGGCGTTGCCCCAGGTCGGGGTCGGGGACGGGCACGCACGCCACCTCCGACAGCGCCGGGTGCGCGACCAGCGCCTGTTCGACCTCGGCGGGGCTGATGGTGTAGCCGCCGCGGATGACGACCCGGCGCAGGCGCCGCTCGACGTGCAGGGCGCCGGTCTCGTCGAACCGGCCCTGGTCGCCGGTGCGCACCCACCCGCCGGGCAGCCGCGAGGACGGCGCGGCCACGTGGCACAGCGGGGTCATCGGGCCCAGGGCGCAGATCTCGCCGTCCACGACCCGGATGTCGGTCACGGCGGGGTCGGGGCGGCCCACGCCGTGCTCGGGTGTGGTGGTGTGGCAGTTGACGCCGTCGGAGGAGCCGTAGACGTTGACCACGTCCACGCCGAACGCCGAGCGGCACGCCCGCAGGGTCGGCGGCGGCAGGACGTCCCCGCTGGACACCAGCGCCCGCACCGATGAGGTGTCCACTGTGGACGCTTGGTTGGCCAGGCGGCGCAGCATCGCCGGGACGCCGAACACGTGGGTCGGGCGGTGGTCGGCGATCACGCGCAACGCTGCGGCGGCGTCGAAGCGGCGTTGCAGCAGCAGGGTCCCGCCGAAGCGGCACAGCGTGATCGTGGCCCCGAACGACCCGAAAGCGGAGGACAGCGGCACCAGCACCAGGTCCCGCCACACGCGGGTGTCGCCGTGGACGGCGCGCAGGTAGTTGCCGCGCCCGCCGGCGAAGGCGTTGTGCGAGTAGGCGACCATCTTCGGCTCGGCCTCGGAGCCGGAGGACACCAGGATGCGGGCCGGGGCCTCGGGGTCGACGGGTTCGGGGTCGCGTTCGGGGCCGCGCGCGGTGGGCGGGACGACGCAGCGCAGGTGGGACAGGCCGGGTGGCACGGGCGCGGCGGTGATCAGCGCGGTGGCGCGGGCGCGGCCGAGCAGGCTCATGGCGTCGGCCAGGCCGCCCGCGAAGGGCAGCGCCACCGCGCCGATCGCGGCGACGGCGAGTTCGGCGATGACCGCGTCGCGGCCGTTGGGCACGCGGATGCCGATGACGTCGTGCGGCCCGAACCCGGGCAGCGCGCCGGCCAGGCCGCGGGCCTCCGCGTCGAGGGTGGCGTAGTCCAGGCTGCCGCGTTCGTCCACGACGGCGGTGCGGTGCGGGTGGCGGCGGACGCGGTGGCGGAACAGGGTGTGCAGGTCGCGGTCGGGGCAGTGGCCGGCGGCGACCCAGGCGCGGCGCAGGTCGGCGGGGACGAGGTCGGCCAGTTCCAGGCCGGTGGTGGAGCGCCAGGTCATCGGAGGAACTCCCACGGCGAGAGCGGCACCGGGCACGGGACGCGGTGCAGGGCGCGGGCGAAGCGGGGGTCGTGGGCGAGCGCGGCGAGGTCGGTGCACACCGGCACGGTCAGCGGCGCGGCGCACCGGCCGCGGGCGCGGGCGTTGAGCCGGGACGCGGCCGACAGCAGCGAGGACGCCACGGACTGGCCGTGCCCGGTGCGGTGGCGGCGCAGCAGCCCGGCGACGACGCCGTGCGCGGCGACCAGGCCGCCGAACACGTCGACCAGGGTCATCAGCGACGGCGGGACGCCGGCGTGGGCCTGGACGACGAAGTCGGTGCCCAGCGGCGGGTTCGGGCCCAGGGCGTCGCCCCAGCCGGAGGCGTGCGCGTAGACGATGCCGGGCCGCACGCGGGCGACGTCGGCGGGCCGCAGCGCCCACGCGGCGGCCTTGCCGGGGGCCCAGTTGTGCAGGAACACGTCGGCGCGGGCGAGCAGGTCGAGCAGGTCCAGGCGGCCGGCGACGGTGGCCAGGTCGATCTCGACGGTGGCCTTGCCGTGGTTGAGCGCGAGGAACCGGGCGGAGGTGCCGCCGGCCAGCGGGGGCACGCCGCGCGCCGGGTCGCCGCCGGGTGGTTCGACGCGCACGACGGTCGCGCCGAGCAGCCGCAGCAGGTGCCCGGCCAGCGGGCCCTGCACCCGGCGGCAGGACTCGACCACCAGTTCCTGCACCACCTTGTAGTGGTTGCCGGTGGTGGTGCGGGTGAACAGGTCGTAGGACAGGCCCAGCCCG